>JBDUCM010000181.1:0-10068 GCA_040003455.1 bacterium | reverse complement strand
ACGAGCTCGAGCTCTGATGTGCTCAGTGCTGGAGGCTCACGCTCGTGCTCATGCTCCCGCTGGTGGCTCACCGCTCCCGCTCCACGCTCAAGCTCAGCGCGGTTAACGCCCATTGAGAAATAGTCCACTAGCTATCAGCCGCGCACCACTACCGCATCAATCCCACGAGCTGTGCGCCGAGCGTCGCAACATCCGCCGTCGGCGCATCGCACGCGTAGTGCTGGCAGACATATGCCGTCGGTTCCCCACGTTCACGGCCAAGAAGCAGCGAAATTCCGTTCGCCGCTGCCCCTTCGCCTCCCGCAAGTATCAGCGACGGCACGTACCGCTCCGACACCGCCCGCCCCAACGCCTTGAACCGCGCATCACCAGGGTCGCCCGCGATCGCGACCTCTACGGCCCCGCGTACCACAAGATCCGCCGCGCCAAGCCAATGCCCGAACGCCGTGGGGTACCGCGCCATCGGCTCGGCAACAGTCTCCAACAGATGCACCGCCTTCGTAGTGTAGTCCTCCTCCTCGAAGTAGTCGCCGAGCAACAGCATCAACTCCGCCGCGAGTGACGAGCCGCTCGGGATGGCATTGTCGGTTACGTCGCGCGGACGCGTGACGAGTGTCTCACTATCCACCGCCGTATCGAAGAACGCCTGGGCGTCATCGTCCCAGAAGCGCGCGACAATGGCGTTACCCAACGTACGAGCGCGGTCGAGCCACACACGATCGAAGGTGAGCTGATACAGCGCGATGAAGCCGAGCCCCACGGCAGCGTAGTCCTCGAGAAATCCACCAATCTTCGCGACGCCATCCTTGAACGAGCGCAACACGCGGTCGTCGTGCACGAGAGTGCGGAACAGGAACTCGCCGTTGCGCACCGCCACAGCCGCCATCGCCTCGTCGCCGAATACCCGCGCCGCCTCGGCCACCCCCCGCAGCATCAATCCGTTCCACCCTGCGAGCACCTTCTCATCGCGGGCGGGACGGATGCGTCGCTCACGGGCGTCGTACAGGATGCGACAGGCGCGCTCCACGGCCACGCGTAGCTCGGGCGGGGTCACCGCGTTCCGTGATGCAACCACCTCCGGATCCGCCGCTACGAACAGAATGCTGCGTCCCTCGAAGTTTCCGTCGCCACTTACTCCCCAATAGTCCTTGAGCAACGCCGAGTCTTCGCCAAGCAACGCGTCCAACTCGCCGGAGTCCCAGACGTAATAGCGCCCTTCGTGTCCCTCGCTGTCCGCGTCGAGCGACGAATAGAAGCCGCCATCCGGCGACGTCATCTCGCGGGCGAGCCAGCCCACCGTCTCTTCCACCACGCGCCGCACCTCTTCATCACCCGTGACCTGCCAGAGATGTGTGCCCAGCCGCACGAGCAGGGCGTTGTCGTACAGCATCTTCTCGAAATGTGGCACCAGCCAGTACGGATCAACGCTGTACCGTGAGAAACCACCGCCCACCTGGTCGTAGATGCCGCCACGCGCCATACGCCGGAAGGTATTGGTCACCATCTCCAATACCGCCGCGTCGCCTGTGCGTGCCCACTGCCGGAGTGCAAAGTCCAGCGTCATCGTGGGCGGAAACTTCGGCGCGCCGTCAAAGCCGCCGAAGCGCGGCTCGTAGCGCTGCCGCAGTGATGCCGTCGCCCGCGTGAGCAGCGCGTCATCGAGCACACCGGTGGCGCGCGTACGTTCACTGCTCGTGGCGTACAACTCACGCATCTGCGCCGTGGTCGCTGTCACAGTTTCGCGCCGGTCGGTCCATGCACTCCACACCCCCATCAGCACGCGGCGGAAGCTGGGCATACCATGGCGGTCATCGGGCGGGTAATACGTGCCCGCGTAAAAGGGCTCGCCCTCCGGCGTAAGGAACACCGTCATGGGCCAACCACCATGTCCGGTCATGGCCTGCGTGGCCTGCATATAGATGGCATCGAGATCGGGCCGCTCCTCGCGATCCACCTTGATGCACACGAAATGCTCGTTCATGAGCGCGGCGGTCTCGTCGTTCTCGAACGACTCGCGTTCCATCACGTGACACCAGTGGCAGGCCGCATAGCCGATGCTGAGCAGGATGGGGCGCTGCCCCTCGCGAGCCAGGGCAAGGGCGTCGTCACCCCACGGCCACCAGTCCACGGGGTTGTGGGCGTGCTGGAGGAGGTAGGGGCTGGTCTCGGTAGCAAGATGGTTCGGCATCACGGAAAGTTATCGCGCCCATGGCCACCAGGGGCCGGCGCCCGGCGTTTTCGCTATGTTCCACTCCTCATGAGCTCATCCGATACTGCCCAGCGCCTGCTCACCCGCCTGCGAGCGCTTCCGCTCCTCCCGGTGACCGTGGTTGTCCTCGTGCTCCTCTCGGCACTCGTCCCGGTGGCGGCACTGCACGACGCCGCCACCTTCGAACCGGTTGCCGAAGCCACGCTCCGCAGGCCCACGAGCTACGTGCTCATGGCGCCCGTGTCCAACGTGCTGGACGCCCTCACCCTGATGAGCCTGCGCCAGCACATCGCCCTGCTCGTCACCATTATCGCAGGCTACCTGGTCTGGTGGCGGCTGGTGGGACGCAAGGCGCTGGAGCAGGTGGCGCCCGCGCGGCGCGTGCTGCGCGAGGGGGCTCGTATTGGCGTGGGGCTCGTTATCCTGCTGGCCGTGTACGCGGCCATGGCGGTGATGCCTCGCCCCATGGCGGCCATCGAGACGTCCACGGAAATCATCGCCATCGATTTCCACGCGCACACCAGGTATTCGCACGACGGCCGTCCCGACTGGACCCCCGCCGACGTGCGGCAATGGCACCGCGACGCGGGTTTCGGCGCCGCGTACATCACCGACCACCGCACCTTCGAGGGCGCGCGCGAGGCATGGGCCAACAACCCGCCCATCGGTGGCGAAGGCACCACGCTCCTGCCCGGCATCGAAGTGGTTTGGCGCGGTGAGCACGTGAACGTGCTCGACGCGGATCGCATGTACCGGGGCATCCTCACGCCCACGCTCAGCGACGTTGACGACAGCGCGCTCGTGATGGCGAGCTTCCTGCCAAACACGGAGCCCATCCTCATCGAGACGCTGCCCGGCAACCTGTCCAACGTGCACGCGGCAAAGGGAGCCGGCACCGCTGGAGTGCGGGCCATCGAAATCGTGGATGGCGCCCCACTCGGGCTCGGCCAGACACGACGCGAGCGCCAGCGCATCATCGCCATTGCCGACAGCTTCAACCTCGCGCTCGTGGCAGGCAGCGACAACCACGGTTGGGGACACACGGCCTCGGCCTGGACGCTGATGTTCGTACCACTCTGGCGTTCGGCCAGTCCGGAACAGATTTCCGCCGGTATTCCGAATGTGCTGCGCAAGGGCGCGCGCGAATCCACGCGCGTGGTGGAGCGCTACGCTGCCAACACGGACGCAGAGGTCGCGCTGCCGTTTACCGTGCCGCTGGTGGCGTGGGGCATGTTTCGCTCCATCTCCGGCGACGAGCGCATCGCGTGGATTGTCTGGACCATTGCACTGTACGCGCTCTGGCGCGTGTCGCGCGCGCGACGGAAGGCCCCGAAGCCGGCGCAGTGATGTCGGCGCCACACCCGTCACAGCAACCGCTCCCCCACGACGACGCACGCGCCTGGCGTGCGGCGCTCGGCATCACACTAGTGGCGACCCTCGTTCGACTGGCCCTCGCCGCCAGGCTACCGCTGTTTCCCGACGAGACGTATTACTGGGATTGGACGCGACACCTGGCCACGGGCTACTTCGATCATCCGCCCGCCATCGCCTATCTGATCAGCGCGGGTACGCGGATTGCCTCCGCGGCTGGCTTTGGGCCCACGCCATTGGCCATCCGTTTCTTTCCGGTCATCGCCGGTTCAATGGCATCGCTCTTCTCGGTGCTGATTGCCGCGCGGTTGACTGGCGGCGCGGCGGCCCGCACCGCGGCCATCGTGTTCGCGCTCATGCCGCTGGCTGCATCAGGCCTCGTGATTGCAACGCCGGACTCTCCGCTGCTCGCAACGAGCGCGGCGGGACTCTATGCGGTCGTGCGCGCCTTGCAGGCGCCGCCATCGTCGGCACAGGCGCTCCGTTGGTGGACCGCTGCCGGCCTGGCCCTCGGCCTGGCGTTCTCCTCGAAGTACACGAGTATCCTGCTTCCCCTCACGATTACGGCAGCGGTGTTGCTGCGGCCGTCACTCCGCGCGCGGCTGCGCGAGCCGGGACCATACATCGCTTGCGTGGTGGCCACGCTGGTGTTCCTGCCCGTGCTCCGCTGGAATGCGTCGCACGACTGGATCTCCTTTCGGTTCCAGATCCAGCACGGACTGGGCACACCGAAAGGCTCGGCAATCAAGCGCGAGCTGGACCTGATTGGCGGACAACTTGGTCTCGTGTCTCCAATCATCTTTGTACTCGCGGCGCACGCCGTATGGCGCTCCCTTCGTCGCACCGTTGACGATGCACGCTTTGCATTGGGCGTCGTGGCCGTGGGCAGTTGGTTGTTCTTTGCCTACAGCGCCATGCGCCGCTCCGTGGAAGCCAATTGGCCGGCCCCCTCATACGTGCCCGGTATCGCCCTGCTCGCAGCGTTGGCGTCAACTCCCGCGCGCGACCAGTGGATCAAACGCGGCATCGCGCTCGCCGGCCTCATGGTGGCGGTGATCTACATCCACGCACTCGTGCCCATCCTCCCACTGCCGGCGCGCCGCGACCCGGTCGCACGCAGCGCGGGATGGGACCGGATGGTTGCCCACGTGGATGCCGCGCGTCGCGGTCTCGATGGCCGCACGTGGGTTGGCTCCGATCGCTACCAGGACGTCAGCGAACTCGCCTACCAACTGCCGGACAAGCCGCAGGCGTTCTGCACCTGCGTGACCGGCCGGCACAATCAGTATGAGCTATGGCCAACTTTCGCGGCGGTGGCCGGACCGAATGACAACCTCGTGCTCACACTCGAGGACACGCCCGGTACGCACGACACTGCGGCGCGTCTCGCGCCCTACTTCACGCGCGTCACGCGCCGAGAACTCGCGCCCCTGATGCGCGGATCAGATACCGTGGACGTGCGGCGCGTCTACACCCTCGAAGGGTATCGCGGCGGCTGGCCAGCACGCGTAGAGCCATAGCGCCTACTCGCGCAATGATCAGGGCGCGCCTGCGCCCGCCGCTTCCACGATGGTATGGGGCTTTACCGCTGGCACCAACTCCGCGTCGCGCTCCAGCCAGGCGAGCCGTTCGCGAAGCTTCGCCGCCAATGCGCGGTCGCCCAGCGCCGTCGCCGTCGTGAGCCGTGCGCGCGCCGCGCGCGCAATGAGCGCCACATCGAACCGGTCGGGCTGGAACACCATGCCCAACATGCGATCCGCCTCGCTCCACCTCCGCTCCGTAATCGCTGCCAGCGCCGCATCCATCTGAAGCGCGGCATTAACGGGGAAGATCGCCTGGATCGGTCCCTCCACATACGGAGTCGTTTCATCGCGCGTCCTCGACGCGCGCACGGCGAGCGTCCGGGATTTCTCGAGACGCTGAAGCACCAGTGGCCGCATGGACAACGCGTTGCCCGTGAGGGCCTGGTAGGACAGCGCGTCCGGCGCGCGCTGGGTCCACGCGCGCAACGAAGAGATGGCGTGATCCACCTCTACCTGATTCGCGGCGCCGATGTGCGGGAGCGCTGCAAAGCCTGCTTGCGTGACCAGCGCATGAACAGGCGAGAGCGTCGCCAGCGATCGTATCGCGGCATCAGTTGCCAAAGGGCGACCAGCGGCCTGGCGGAAGTGCGCAACGGCGAGCCAGCCGGCGGTACGTGCTTCATCGGAGCGATCCGATCCCGTGAGCAGCCGTGCAATTCGCTCGGCCATCCGCCAGTTGCCCGCGTACTGCGCCACACTCCATGCGTCGGTCCAGATACGCGGCGCATCGGAGCGGGCGAGTGCCGAGATGATCGGCTGCGCCGCGGCGTCGTCCGATCGCACGGCGGCATCGAGCAGGCGGATCTCCTCCGCGCGCGTGTCGCCATCATCTGCGCCCGATTCCAGTTGCGCAAAGCGTCGCGTTGATGCCGAATCACCTTCGTACGCGGCGATGCGCGCGAGATGCACGCGGGCACTCGGTGCCAGCGCGGGCGCGTCCAGCGCATGCACGAACGCCGCGCGCGCGTTCACGAAGGGAGCACCAATGCTCCCTGGCTGATGGAAGCGCACCTCGGCCAGTTCGTGCCATGCGTCCAGGTCCGACGGATAGCTGTCCAGCACGCGACGCAACCTGGACTCTGCCGATCGTTCTTTCCCCGCCCACTGTTCCCAGTGTGCGCGCACCAGCTCCTGGTCGTGCACCGGCAGCCGCGCACTGAGGTCCACCGCGTGCCTTGCGGCAACCACGGCCTCGTGATCGCGCCCCGCCGTGCTCCACGCAATCGCCACGCTTCGGCCAAAATGGGCAAGTGCGAATGCGCTGTCGATGCTCACGGCAGTGGTGAACTGCGTGGTGGCTTCGTCGAAGCGACCGAGTCGCAACTCATGCATGCCCGTGATGTACGCCTTGAGTGCCGGTAGCGACGCCGTGGTCGCGAATGCAACGCGCAACAACCGCGCGCCCGGGTCGCCGAAGCGTTGCATCAACAACTGGCGCGTGAGCGTGTCCACCATTGCGAACAGCATGGATTCATCCCCGCTCGCGTGCGTGGACGCCACCTGTGTGCCGTTGGTCTCGAAGATGGTCGCGGTGACGTTCACGCGTCCGCCGCTCTGAAGCACACTTCCTGACACGTAGTAGCGTGCGCCGAACTTTACGGCCACACGGGGGCCGAGCGAGGCGCCAATGGAATCGGCGCCGAGTCCGGTGGTGTACGCGAACACCGCATGTGGATCCACGGCACGCATTGGTCCTGAGCCATCGAGCGTACCGCTCAACAGGTCCACCAGGCCGTAGCGCAGGTATCCGAATGGACCCGCGCCTTCTATTGAAAAGGGAATGACGACGATGCGATCGGCAACCGGTGTGGCTGCCGAGCCGGCGGCACTCGGTGTGCGTGCCGAAAGGGCGACGAGGCTTGTCGCGATGACGACGACGGCCGCGGCGACGCTCATCAACCGGCGGTGATTCCTTGGAGGCGGAGCGATTGGTGCGGGTGGGGGTGCGCCCATGGCGGGGCCGGTGGGGTCCGTCGCCGGCGCGGCCAAAGGCCCCTGCGCGACGCGCGGCGCGGCGGGACTTGGCCGCGTCTCACCTGCGAGCGGAGCCACGCGACACGCTTCCGCGACCGCCCGGGTCGCCTCGGCTGGAGCAGCGCCGAATTCGCCGTGCAGCCATTCGGCAAAGTCCGTATAGGCGCGCAGCGCGGCGGCGTTGTCGCCGGCGGCGTGGAGCATCTGGAGGCGCCGGCGCAGTGCGCCTTCGTCGTACGGGGCCAGCGTGCAGGCGCGGGCGCTCCAACCGGCCGATTCGGTGGGAGAAGTTTTCGCTGACCGTTCGGCCAATGACCAGCACGCGGCCGCGATAACGCCGCGCAGGGTGTCCCGCGTGGAGTCCATCCACTGCTCGAGTTCTGGAGAGCCTTTCACGTGGAGGGCGCTCAGGAAATCGCCGTGGTACAGGTCGACCGCGTCGGCAAGGCGGCCTTCGGTGATGGCGGTTTCCAGTGCGGCCAAGTCGGAGGTGACGACCTTCGGATCGATGGCCAGTTCGTCACCGCGGCTCAGCACGGCGTCGGCACCAAGGGTGGAGCGGAGGAAATGGAGCGACCGGCGGAGCGCGGCGCGTGCGCGCTCGTCGTCCAGCTCGGGCCAGAATAACGCCACCAGCCGGTCGCGCCGGTGGTAACCGGTGGGCTTGGCCACGGCGAGGTATACGAGCAACGCCAACCGTTTCGGCTGTGCGACGAGGGCCTCGAGCACGCCGTCGCGGTCGTGCGCGACCTCCACTACCCCCAGTGTTCGTAGCCGGATCACGCGTCTCCTCGTCGAGACTCGGTAAACATACGGAGGCAAAGTTCACGCTCGGAGCGTGGGGACACAAGAAGCAATGGCTGCGCAACGTCGAGAGGACGGACAGGGGACGCCCGGTCGAGACAGTGCCAGGAGCATTTACGCATCCATCCCATCCTCATCCCTCCTGTCGTGTCTCAACAGCCCCTCGCACGAACATTTCTGTCCGCAGCCGTCCTCGCCGTGATCGCGGCATGCAGCAGCGGCTCTGATTCTCCCGCCACCCCACCAACGGGTACCACACAGACGCCCGCCATCACGGTATCGGCAGCTTCCTCGTCCGTGCCCATCACGGCGGGCGGTGCCACCGCGGCAATCGGAGTGACGGTGGGCCGCTCGGGCGGCTATGCCGGCGCCATTGACCTCAGCGTCGAAGGGCTTCCAACAGGGCTGAGCGCGTCGGCGAGCCCGGCCTCGGTGGCTAACGGATCCACTACCAGTTCCATTACCCTCACGGCGACTGCCGCCGCAGCGGCGGGCACGGCCTCTGTTACCGTTCGCGCCAAAGGCACCGGCGTCACCGACCAGACAGCGGTCTTTTCGCTCGTGGTCACGGCGGCGACCTCCAACCCCACGCCGTCCTATACAATCGCGATGTCGCCGGCCAGCCTTTCAGCAACCGGGGGCGGAGCTGCGGTGAAGTCCAAGCTCACCATCACGCGCGCGGGCGGATTTGCCGGGGCAGTAACGCTCGCCGTTTCGGGCGCGCCAACCGGCGTCACCGCGGCCATGAGCGCGGTGGTCGCCGACACAGCCACCCTTACCGTCACGCCGAGCGCCAGCGTTGCCACGGCGACGTCGACGCTGACCGTGACGGCACAATCAGCGGGACTGACCGATCGGACAGCATCCGTCTCGCTGAGTACAACGGCGGCGGCGTCTGGCAGCACCGGCAACATCGCCTGGCAGTTCTGCGACGTGACCAACCTGCCCGTCTGGTTCGCGTACCAGGACGGATCCGGCGCCTTCACCCGCGTCACCCCCACCAACAACCTCTACAAATTCGACATCGCCTCGGCAAAGGGCGCCGTGGCGTTCGTGACGACTACCGCCGCCAACACCTTCCAGACCGCGATCTTCTATGGAACACCGGCGGAACTCACCGAGTTGGGAACCGGCCAATGCCAAGCGGGAACGAGCGTGATCAAGCGTCTCACGGGCACAGTTGCCGGCATGGCCGGCGGTGAGAGCGCGATGATCACCTTTGGTGGCCGCACGGCGAGCTTGAACGCCAACGGCGCTTTCGTCCTCGACAGCGCGGCGGACGGCTCACGCGACCTCATCGCCGCCAAATCGATTGTCGCCCTCAACGGTACGGGCGTGACCACCACGCTGAACAAGGTCATCATTCGCCGAGGGATCAATCCGGCGGCAGGGAGTGCCATTCCGGCGCTCGACTTTTCAGCTGGCGAGGCGTTCGCACCGGTGCAGAAGACCCTCACCGTTGCCAACGGCAATGGCGAAACCAGCTCGCTCACAGTGGGCTATTTCACGGCGCAGACTGCGTCAGCCGCGCTCTACGTGGACATCGGTACGTCGGGCGCTGCCACGCGGCCCTACTTCGGCATTCCTGCCGCGAATCAGACGGCCACGGATCGCCATTTTGCGGCCGTGTCGTCCATCGGGTCCGTGTCCGCAACTGCGCAGACGCTGCGCCTCGCGACGATCTTCTTCAAGGACGCCATCGACCGCACGATCACCCTCGGCGCTGCCCCATCGGCGGTGACCATTACCAGCGTGGCGACTACGCCGTCACCGCGCCTGCGGGCGCAGGCCACGGCGCAGAGCGACTACTCGAACCTCATAACATCGAGCTTCGCGCAGCTTTCGTCCGGCGTCACCAGAAACGTGCTTATTTATCAGACCATGGGCCATCGTGGCGCCGCAGCGGCGTGGGATGTCTCGATGCCGGACCTGTCCGCCGTGGCGGGATGGGACAGCAACTGGGCGTTGAAGTCTGGAGCAAGCACCACGGTATCCACGGTCACCACCGGATACTCGTCCACCGGATCGTTGTCACCAACAAGCGACGGCGGGTTCGTCAAGAACGGGGTGCAAGTAACGACGATCATACCCTGATCGCTCGGTCAGCACATCCAATGAGTGGTGGGG
>JBDUCM010000180.1:0-10088 GCA_040003455.1 bacterium | reverse complement strand
CCGGTGATCATCGGCATGAGCGCGCTCCTCACGACCACGATGACATACATGAAGACCGTCATCGACGGCTTCGAGGCCGCTGGCCGCGGCAACATCAAGATGGCCATTGGTGGGGCGCCCATCAGCCAGATGTTCGCCGATGAAATTGGGGCGGACGGCTATGGCCAGAATGCATCTGCCGCCGTCGACCTGTTTCTCCGCCTCGCCGGCGCGAGGGACGACGAGGACGAGGCAGCGATGGTTGCCGCGACGCAGGTTGCGCCGAGCATGCCAAATCGTGACGACTCCAGCGTGGCCGTTGGTTCTCGGTCAACGTACAAGGTGCTCTACTGGCAGGAGATTCCATCGCAGATTCGTGTTGAGGACGACGCGGGGAATGACGTCAGCGTGGAACTCCCGCCGAAATTCGCCGCCCGCATTGACGCGATGGCCCAGAGGCGCGGTCTGACCGGGTCTGACGCATACACGGAACAGTGGAAGTGGAGCGACGAACAGGAACGGGAGGGCTCGGCGCCTGAGGTCGCGGTCTTGCTCAAGGCCGAACTGGAGGCGCAGGCTGGGTGGTGAACGGAGGAGATGGATGTCCGTCACGCTGACCATCAACGGGTGCTCCACCGAAGCGACGGCCGAAGGCGCCTCGCTGTTCGAGTACGCCGAGTTGATGGGCGTGCAGGTACCGACGTCGTGCCGCATGAACGGGAAGTGCAAGGAATGCATTGTCGAGGTGACGGAAGGTCTCGACGAGCTGACCTCGCGCACAGACCCGGAATCGCACCTCTCGGGCAACTTTCGACTCTCCTGCCAATCGCGCATTGCGGTTGCGGTCGGCGACGTCACGTGCCATACGATGCGGCGCGGCCGGATGCGCATCGAGCGGCAGGCCTACGGGTTGCCTGTGGGCGATCGTGCCCTCTCGCTTGAGCCGGCGGTGACGCGGGATGGCGATCGCGTTCTGATCGATGGTGTGGAAGTGGACAGGCGGCCAGGTCCGTTGCATGGCCTCGCGATGGACCTCGGCACCACCACGATCGTCCTGCGCCTGTTCAATCTCGAGTCAGGCGACTTGATCGCGGATTCGTCGTTCGAGAATCCACAGCGCTTCGGCGGTTCGGATGTGATGTCCCGCATCCAGTACGATACGGAACATCCGGGCCACGTATTGATGCGGACGCTGGCAGGGTATCTCAGTCACGCAATCGAAGCGTTTCCAATCGATCCGACCACCATCTACGAGCTCGTGGTCGTCGGCAACTCGACGATGCGTGACATGTTCTTCCGCCAGAGCGTGTACTCGATTGGGCAGACACCGTATCAGTCGATCACCGAAATCGAGATGGCGGCGGGAAAGCGAACGTCCACCAGCCTGGTGATGACGGGGAGGCGCTCGCTACTGCCCATCAACCCGAAAGCCCGCGTCTACGGAGTCCCGATCATCTCGGGGCACGTGGGCGCCGACGCTGCCGCCTGCATGCTGGCCGTGGATATCGCAAACGAAGACAGGCTGGTTGCCGTGATGGACATCGGCACGAATACTGAATTGGTGCTCGGCAATCGGACGCGGATCCTCGCGGCCTCGTGCCCCGCCGGTCCGGCCTTCGAGGGCGGAGCGATCTCCTGCGGCATGCCTGGGCTCGAGGGAGCCGTGGAAACCGTGACCATCGATAGCGAAGGCACCTTCCACCTGGGCGTCATCGGTGATGGGCCGCCGCAAGGAGTCTGCGGCTCGGGGCTCGTGGACCTGATGAGCGAGTTGCTGCGGACCAACCGCATGAATTCCATGGGCCGCTTCGACGATGGCGCGACGCGATTCACGCTCGATGAAGAGAACAACACGTACTTCACCGAAGGCGACGTCAACGAACTCGCCCAGGCCAAGGGCGCGAACGTCGCGGGCCTGCAGGTAATATTCGGCGAGCTCGGCGTGTCGTTCGACGACGTCGAGGTGTTCTACCTGGCCGGAGGCTTTGGGCGAAACATGAAGCTCGAGTCGGCCCGCCGGATCGGCCTCATCCCGAACGTCCCCGACGAACGCATCGTACAGGTGGGCAACGCCGCGATCGAGGGGGCGTGCATCGCGCTTCTCTCGATGACCAGGCGTCGCGAAGTGGAGGACATCGTGCGCCGCGTGGAGCATTGCCGGCTGGAGACGCATCCGCAGTTCTTCGATTTCTTCGTGGACGGATGCCAGTTCAAGCCGATGGAGTCTGCGCCTCTCGCACATGAACCGCAGGGCACGCGAGAATGACGGTGCATGCCGAACTGGCGCCTCGCGACGGCGTATTGCAGGAAGAATATCAGAGGCTACTCGGCTACCCGCGCGAACGCGTGCTGGACGGTCGTGCCAGTGAGCTCGCGCAGATGGCGCGCGACTGGTACAGAGCGAATGGCCGCCCATGGACGTACGCGCGTCCGGCTAGTCGCCTGGAGTTGACGGCAGGCACACTGGTGATTGATGGGGTGGCATTCAACTGCGCGAAGCTGACGGCCACTCTGCGGGCGGCCAACGCGCATAACGTGGTGCTTGTGGCCGCGAGTGCGGGGCCGGAGTTGGAAGAGGAAGCGCAACGTCGCTGGCAGGACGAGAAGCCCGATGAGTATTTCTTTCTGGAAGTGTACGGATCAGCCGTCGTTGAACAGCTGGTGGCCGCCGCCGGTGCTCGCCTTTGCGCGGAGGCTGACGCCCAAAACATGGCGGTGCTTCCACACGACAGCCCTGGCTACCCGGAATGGACCATCTCGGAGCAATCGATGCTCCTCGAACTCGTGAAGCAACCCGGTTCGGCGGTGCTCCCTGGCCCGATGGCCGTGTTGGAGTCGGGCATGCTGCGTCCCAAGAAGTCGCTGCTCGCAGTGTTTGGCCTTACGCACGATGCTGAGCGCGTTCGCAGGCTGACGGACATGGTGCCGTGCGAACGATGCGCGCTGCCGCGCTGCCAATATCGCCGCGTTGGATACGCGCGGTCGAAGGCTCGCTCGTCGGTGCCGATATGACCGCGGAAGGCGCGCATTCGCTACCGGAGATCGAGCCGCTTGAACTCGACGCGAAGTATTCCGTGAACGGCAAGGCGCTACGACGATGGATGAAGGAGCGCCTGATACTGTCGCAGCGTCCCGACGGATGCTTTGACGCTCTGTTCCGATATGATGGCTCCACATGCAGCAACATGGGGCGCGCGTTGGCATTCGAATATCGCGTCGTGATCGCGTCACGACAGGAACGTTATGAATTGCGCGATCTTCAGTGCGCCCCCGCGCCAGGCGACGACGGATACACATTCATGTGCCGGTATCGCGTGGTGGGTTCCGCACTCACGCGGGATATCGCCGAGGAGAAACCGCTGCTTGGACGGCCGTTGAACGAGGTGCTGCACTGGGATCGTGAATTGATCGGTCCGGGCTGCTACTGTGAGGGCGAGAGCCGAGATCACAAGTGGGGCCTGGTGCTGGAAACCATCCACTTCGCGCTCGCGCAGCGAGTGCGACTCCTGGCGGACGCACCCCCTATGCAACCGAAGAACGAACGATGAAACAGCCTTTGCTGGACGCGATCAAGGAGCGACCGCTGCTGAGCGACGGCGCAATGGGGACACAACTCATGATCGCGGGCCTCGAACAGGGACGCTGCGGCGAGGCGTGGAATCTGACAGATCCCGATAAGGTGCTCGCCATTCATCGCGCCTATGCAGATGCAGGGTCGGACTGCCTTCTCACCAACACCTTTGGCGCGTCACGGATCATGCTCCGTCGTCATGGAAATGGCGACGACGTACGCGCGATCAACATCGCGGCGGTCGACATCGCGCGTGAGGCATTCGGTCAACGCGGCGGCTACGTCCTTGGCGACATCGGCCCCTTTGGCGGCTTGATGGAACCGTACGGCGACTTCACCGAGAATGAGGTGAGAGACGCATTCGCCGAGCAGGCGTCTGCGCTCGTCGACGGCGGTGCTGACGCCATCATCATCGAGACGCAGACGGGCCTCGAGGAACTTGGCCTGGCCATCGCGGCGGCGAAGGAGTCCCACGCGCCATGCATCATCGGTTCGCTGGCCTACGACGTTACGCTCGACGGCTCGACCTTTCGGACCATGATGGGCGTGGACCCCGAGCGCGCCGCAGAATTCATGATGGAGCATGGGGCGGACATTGTTGCGCTCAACTGCGGAACGGGGATGGACATGCTGCGCGCCCGGGATGCCGTACAGCGGTACAAGCAGACCACGGGGCTTCCGGTGATGGCACAGCCCAACGCCGGATTGCCGCGACTGGAAAACTTGAAGGTGGTGTACGACGAGACGCCGGCCGAAATGGTTCGCGGCGTGGTACCGTTGCTGGAGGCAGGCACCAACATCATCGGCGGCTGCTGCGGCAGTACGCCAGAGCACATTCGCGCATTTCGGGCAGCCATCGATCAATACCTGAGCCAACATCCATGAAACAGAAGCTCTGCGATGTCGACGCCTCGGCCACGGGCAAGCTTCCGCCATCCGCCATCGACAAGTCAGGCATTGGGGTGCACTACGTGGATGCCTATCTCAAGCCGATGAACGTGAAGCTGGCGGACGGAGTGAGCGTGAAAGCCAAGCGTCGGGGCCTGAAAATCACCCTCACGGCGGGGACGAAAAAGGGCGAGGGCATCATGCGGCGTCTGGAGGTGAGCCCGGACCCCGTCGTGATGCTTGACGCGGCTTTGCAGGAAGCCGCCTCAGCGGCAGGGGTGGCGCTGATGGTCGAAGGCGGGGCCATCTACATCGACGTCTGAGCACTTCGGACGACCATCCATGGCTACGTCGGGGGTGGCCGTGAGGCGCCACCCCACCCACTCTCAACTTAATTTCAGCATTCTACGTTAAAGGAATAATATCACTTTCACTTTGTCTGGTTCCGTGACATACTGCGCGGAACCTGACCCGCCACTCTGTTCCTCGCGACCGTTGAAGAGCGCATCAATGCCGTCACATGTGTCACTCGACTTGTCCGGCCGCGTCGCCGTCGTCTCGGGAGGCTATGGCGTACTTGGTGCGAGCCTGGCGTCGGGGCTTGCCGAGGCGGGAGCGCGGGTCGCCATTCTCGGGCGGCGACGGGACGCCGCTGAAGCAAAGGCCGAGGAGATTCGACAATCCGGAGCTGAGGCGATGGTCCTGATCGCCGACGTACTCGATGAACAGGCCGTGCGCGCCGTGCGGGATGAGCTGGTCCGCGCCTGGGGCCGAGTGGACATCATGATCAACGCGGCCGGCGGTCACGTCCCCAACGCCCGCAACGACGACCGGAGCATCTTCGAAGTCCCGACAGCGGCATTCGACGAAGTACTGCGGCTGAATCTGCACGGCACCGTGATTCCGACCATGGCGTTTGCCGAGGTGATGGCGGCGCAACGAAAGGGCACGGTGGTCAATATTTCGTCGATGGCAGCGACGAGGGTGCTGAGCGGCGTCCTCGGATATTCCATCGCCAAGACCGGAGTGGACACTTTCACGCGGTGGATGGCGGTGGAACTGGCGCGGAAGAACGGGGACGGACTGCGGGTGAACGCCATCGTTCCCGGCTTCTTTGTCACGGCGCAGAATCGCGCTGTCCTCATCAACCCCGACGGGAGCCTCACCGCGCGCTCCGCGAACATCATCGAGCACACACCGATGGGCCGTTTCGGCCGCCCCGAGGAACTCATCGGAGTGGTGCAGTGGCTATGCAGCGACGCCTCCTCGTTCGTGACCGGCGCTGTGATTCCCGTGGACGGTGGATTCAGCCTGTTCAACGGGGTTTGACCCCGCATTCCCTGATGGCGATCATGAGCACGCGACGCCGCTCGTGTTGATAGTTTGTAAGAGATAAGGTCAATTGAGGACATCGAGGAGCAGACAGCGAGCATGAAGATTGTCGACATCCGCGCGACCCCTGTAAGTGTCCCCCTGGAGGCGCCCCTTCGCCACGCGAACGGCTGCCACTGGGGCAGGTTCGTGCGCACCATCGTCGAGGTGGAAACCGACGAAGGCCTCATCGGCCTCGGTGAGATGGGCGGCGGCGGTGAAAGCGCAGTCGCCGCGTTCCAGGGTCTGAAGCCCTACCTGATGGGACGCGATCCAGCGCAGATGGAGGAGATGCGGTTTCTGATCGCAAACCCCACCGCATCGCTCTACAACAATCGCACGCAGTTGCTCGCGGCACTCGAGTTTGCGTGCCTGGATATCGTTGGCCAGAAGTGGGGAGTGCCGGTTCACGATATCCTCGGGGGGAAGCTGCGCGATCGGATACCCTTTGCGTCATATCTCTTCTTCAGATATCCGAACGCTCGCGACGGAAGCGGGGAAGTGCGGACGGTTGATCAACTGGTGACGGAAGCGCAGGCCCTCAAGGCGCGATACGGCTTCACATCGCACAAGCTCAAGGGCGGCGTCTTCGCGCCGGAGTATGAACTCGAATGCTATCGGGCCGTCGCGGATTCCCTCCCGGGCGACAGCTATCGCTTCGATCCAAATGGAGTCTGGTCCACCGAGAAGGCGATCTGGTTCGGACAGCAGATCGAGGATCTCAACAATGATTGGCTGGAAGATCCGGTATTTGGATTGAATGGCATGCGACGCACGCGCGAAAAGGTGCGCATGCCGCTCGCTACCAATGCTGTCGTGGTCGGCTTCGAGCAACTTGCGGCGAACGTGCTCCATACGGCCGTGGACGTCATCCTCCTCGACACGACCTTCTGGGGCGGCATCCGGGCCTGCGTGAAGGCCGCCAATATCTGCGAGACGTTCCAGTTGGGGGTCGCGGTCCACTCGTCGGGCGAACTGGGCATTCAGCTCGCCACCATGCTGCATCTTGGTGCGGCGATTCCCAACCTGACCTTCAGCGCCGACGCGCACTACCACCACTTGCTCGACGATGTGATCGAGGGTGGGAAGATGCAGTATCGGGACGGCATGATCGACGTGCCCAAGGGCCCGGGCCTCGGCGTGAAGCTGAATGCGGACAAGGTCAGCGAATACAATGAGGACTTCCGGCGCCTCGGCGGATATCCATACGACCAGGATCCACTCCGCCCGGGCTGGACACCGTTGATCCCCAACATGCGCTGGGCCGATCCGAGCGATGGGCGCACGCCGAGGGTGCCGTTTTGACCGCAACCCCGGACGGTGACGCTGAGAGACGACAGGCGCGCGGCATCCGCGTGCCGAAATTGTTCGCTGTACTGAGGAATGCAGCCATCACGTGCATGTTGTTGGTCTTTCCCGGGCGCGCATTGCAGGCGGAAGATGGATACGACCTCTGGATGCGCTACCGAGCAATTGGTGATCGTACCACACTCGCCGCATATCGCGCTGAAGTTGCTTCACTCGTGGTCGCGGGGGACTCGCCCACGATGCAGGCAATCCGCGACGAGTTGTCGGTCGCGCTGACAGGACTGCTCGGGTCAGAGGTTCCGGTGGACACCAAGGTCACGCGTGACGGCACGGTGATTTTCGGTACGCCCGCTTCGTCCGACGTGGTGTCGAAGCTCGCCTTTGCGTCGGAGCTGAAGGCACTCGGTGCGGACGGGTACGTGATCCGCGCCGCGACCGTCAGCGGCAAGCACGTCATCGTGGTTGCCGCGAATCGTGACATCGGAGTCCTGTACGGGATGTTCGCCTTCTTGCGCCAGATGCAGACCCACGCGCGACTCGAGAATATCGCCCTCAAGAGTACCCCGAAGATCCAGCTCCGCATGCTGGATCATTGGGATAACCTCGACGGTTCCGTGGAGCGCGGCTACGCGGGCAAGTCCATCTGGGAATGGAGCAACCTGCCGGCGGAGATTTCGCCGCGCTACCGGGACTACGCGCGCGCGAACGCCTCCATCGGGATCAATGGCGCGGCTGTGACGAACGTGAACGCCAACGTCAAGATGCTGACGCCGGAGTACATCGCGAAGGTGGCCGTCATCGCGAACGTGCTGCGGCCGTATGGCATCCGCGTCTTCCTCACGGCGAAGTTCAGCGCGCCCATCGAGATTGGCGGATTGAAAACCGCCGATCCGCTGGACCAGACGGTGCGCGAATTCTGGAAGAACAAGACTGAGGAGATCTATGCTGCCATTCCGGATTTCGGCGGCTTCCTGATCAAGGCGAACTCGGAAGGACAGCCTGGCCCGCAGGACTACAAGCGCTCGCATGCCGAAGGCGCGAACATGTTCGCCGACGCGCTCGCGCCGCACGGCGGCGTGGTGATGTGGCGCGCGTTCGTCTATGCCAGTGAAGTGCCCACGGACCGGGTGAAGCAGGCGTACGACGAGTTCAAGCCGCTTGATGGCGCATTCAAGGAGAACGTCATCATTCAGGTGAAGAACGGGCCGCTGGACTTCCAACCGCGTGAACCATTCAGCCCGCTCTTCGGTGCCATGCCGAAGACGCCGCTGATGATGGAGTTGCAGATCACGAAGGAATACCTCGGACAGGACACGCACCTGGCGTACCTCGGGCCCATGTTCGAGGAGGTGCTGCGCGCGGACACCTATGCGAAGGGGAAGGGATCAAGCGTTGCGAGGGTGATTGACGGTTCGCTGCAGGGCTACAAGCGGACGGGCATCGCCGGCGTCGCGAACGTGGGCAACGACCGGAATTGGACTGGCTCGGAGTTCAACCAGGCGAACTGGTACGCATTCGGACGGCTGTCGTGGAACCACGAACTTTCAGCGTCGGCCGTGGCAGACGAGTGGATCCGCATGACGCTGTCCAATGATCCGGCTGTCGTTGCACGGGTGAGGCACATGATGCTCATCTCCCGGGAGGCGGTGGTGAACTACATGACACCGCTCGGATTGGCGCACATCATGGCGACCGGGCACCACTATGGCCCAGGACCGTGGGTCAAGTTGGGCCGTCCCGACTGGTCGCCGGTGTACTACCACAAAGCCGACTCCATCGGGCTGGGATTCGATCGCACGGCTACGGGAAGCAATGCCGTCAGCCAGTACTTCCCGCCACTTCGTGACAAGCTCGCCAGCCGGGCAACTGTGCCGGATTCCGTCCTCCTCTGGTTTCACCACGTGCGCTGGGACGACAAGATGCGCTCGGGGCGGACACTCTGGGATGAACTGGCGCACAAGTACAACGAAGGGGTGGATTCCGTCCGGGCGATGCAGAAGTCCTGGGCTACCCTCAAACCGACTGTGGACGCGGAACGCTTCGACGAAGTGACGTCCTTCCTGACCATACAGGAGAAGGAGGCGCGCTGGTGGCGGGACGCGGCACTCCAGTACTTCAAGACGTTTTCGAACCGGCAGGTTCCCCCGCAATACGAGCAACCCGCGCATCCGCTGGCGTACTACCAGCAGATACGCTGTCCCGTGAATCGCGACAAGCCACGTTGCGAGGCCGTGCCATGAGCCACAAAATTCTCCCGCCTGACAACATGGGCGGAGCCCCTGATACCTCACCTTCCATCGCGCGGACCGCCCCGAAATGACCAGCACATCCAGGCAGGATGCCTACACGCCACGCCCCGAACATCACTTCACGTTCGGGCTATGGACCGTAGGAAATCCGGGCCGCGACCCATTTGGCGATGCGGTACGTCCAGTGCTGTCGCCCAACTACATCGTGGAGAAGCTCGGCGCAATCGGCGCCTATGGCGTGAACTTTCACGACAACGACCTCGTCCCGCGCGATGCAACACCGGCAGAGCGCGACACGATCGTACGCGAGTTCAAGACGGCGCTGGCCAATAGCGGCGTGAAGGTGCCGATGGCCACGACCAACCTGTTTGGTGATCCGGTCTTCCGTGACGGAGCATTCACGAGCAACGACGCGAAGGTACGGCGCCATGCCCTCCAGAAGACCATGCGTGCCATGGATCTTGGCGCGGAATTCGGCGCCGAGACCTATGTGTTCTGGGGAGGCCGCGAAGGGGTGGAAACCAACGCCGCGAAAGACGCGCGCGAGGCCATGAAGTGGTTTCGCGATGCGCTCAATTTCCTCTGCGAGTACAACATCGCGCAGGGCTACAACTTCAAGTTTGCCATTGAACCCAAGCCGAACGAACCGCGCGGCGACATTTTCCTTCCGACGATCGGCCACGCGCTCGCGCTGATCTACACGCTCGATCATCCGGACATGG
>JBDUCM010000179.1:0-10122 GCA_040003455.1 bacterium | reverse complement strand
GGATTGCGCATCCATTCGCATACACCCACAGTTAGCCCGCCCGCAGCCCAACTTGCCCGTGGTCACTGCCGCAAGCGCATTTGTTTGAATCGCCCACAGGTCGATTCGAGCGTGACGCGGCATACGCCACATCTTTTCCATAGAGAGTGAGATGCAATCGTTTTTTCACCGGGAAACGCCACTGGGAGTACGGGTACTCTGCGCCAGTCTCGTACTCGTACCGGCCATGTACGTGGCGTTCCTGTTCGCGATGTCTGTCGATCACCCTACGCCACGAACGTTGTCCGTGACATGTTTCGGAGTGCTGGTGGGCTTCCTGTCACTCGGCATGACGTGGACTCCGCAACGTCCACGCTTTCCGATGCAGGTTGCCATCGGTTTCGGTATCGTGGCCGCAGCGTATGTCCTGATCGGATTGCCGATACCACCGCGTGCGTCGTCACTTGGCTCGCAAGGCAGCATGATTGCTGTGGTACTGCTTTCCACGGCCGTCCTTGCCACTCAAGTACGACGACCGCGCCTGGCGTTTCTGCTGCTTGTACTCCTGGGGCTGGTGGGTGTGTTGTTCGCGCTTAGCGGTGCCATCTTGGCCGCTACAACCGTGTTGCCGCCCGCCGCGCGGTATCCTTCGTGGCAGGTCGCGCTCGTCGTCGGCGCCTCGCTTGCGGCGCTCTGGCACGGGCGAGTGTTGCGAACGGGTGAGTCGGGCGCACTGCTGCTGTTGCATCGCTAAGAGTGGCTGCTCTTGTCCGTTAGGCTGCCGATAAACGATTGTGCACGACGGCCGCGCGTGGCGGGCTCAACATTCCTATCCGATGAGAACGTGACGTTCAGGCGCCTCTAAACATTGTGGTGGGCCGAGCGCGTACGCATTATGTCCTCTCGTTGGGCGAGGCATATCCGCGTGGTACCGGCGGTGGCGACGCGTCTGGCGACAGTACGTTTCCGAACCCGTTCTAGATCCGTCAATGAACCTGATCAAGTCGCGGCAACTCGCATTGGCTGGCCTGGTGCTCTGGGCTACTGGCTGTGGCGGCAGCGCTGACGGTGGCACCGGGCCTACCGCGACTCCGACCGAGATCTCGGCGACGGCGCGGGCCTACCTGAATGAAGTGATCGGTGTGATGCAAACCAATTCGATCCGTCGCCTGACGATCGACTGGCCGAAGTTGCGGACCGACGTGTTCACCCAGGCGGGCGCGGCGCAATATACCAATGAGACGTATCCAGCCATCCGCACGGCGCTCGCGCGCCTCGGTGACGGGCACAGCTCGTACACCGCTGCCAATGGGACTGTCTTGTTCGTACAAACCCACACGTGCACTGCATCTGGCGCATCTCTGCCGACCAACATTCCGCAGAACATCGGCTATGTAAAGGTCGGTGCATTCAGCGGAACGACTGCCCAGGGGACCGCGTTCGCGAATGGGATCCAGGACAGGATCCGCAGCGCGGACCGCGATGATCTCGTCGGCTGGATTGTGGACCTGCGCGGCAACGGCGGCGGCAACATGTGGCCGATGGTCGCCGGACTCGGCCCGGTGCTCGGCGACGGTCTCCTCGGATGGTTCATCGACCCGGTCGGATCGGAGTCGCCGTGGTCGTATCACGACGGTGCCTCGTGGACAGGGACGCTCGCATTGCAGCGCGTCGACATCCCCTACACGCTCAAGAGCCCGAACCCGAAAGTGGCGGTGCTCGTGGACAACGGCGTCGCAAGCTCTGGAGAGGCGACGCTCATCGCATTCCGGCAGCGTGGGAACACGCGGTCGTTCGGAGTCGCAAGCTGTGGGCTGTCGACAGCCAACTCGGGCTTCGTCCTGAGCGATGGGGCGTTGCTGAATCTCACGGTTGCCCTGATGGCGGATCGCACCAAGACGACATACGGGGATCAGGTCCAACCCGACGAGCCCGTATCGGATCCATCGGCAGTTGTCGATCACGCGATTACGTGGCTCCGGACGGCGAATCCATAGTAACGGTGTCCTGGGGAGCGTGAGGCGGTCGCCGTAGCGCACGAAACTTCGGCGGAACGGCCTGCGTAGGCATCAGCATACCCACGCCAAGGACGCCGCATGCTCCGCCGCCTCGTGCTCGCCGCCGTTGCCTCGCTGTTGGTCGCGCCCGCCGTCCGCGCCCAGACGCCGGGGCACCCGCCCGGTGCAAAGAACGAACAACTGTTCAATGATATTGCGCGGCTCGACAGCATCGTCTTCGACGCGTACAACCGCTGTGACCTCGAGATGTTCAAGCAGTACTTTGCCGAGGATCTCGAGTTCTATCACGACAACGACGGATTGTCGCGCGGTCGCGCCAAGCTGCTGGAGTCGATGCAGCGCAACATCTGCGGCAAGGTGCGCCGCACGCTCCAGCGCCAGACACTCGGCGTCTACCCCTTGAGCACCTATGGCGCGGTGGAGAGCGGAATTCACATGTTCTGCGACACCCGGGTCAAGAGTGTCTGCGATACGACCGACGGCGTGGGACAGTTCACCATGGTGTGGGAACGTCGTGGCGCCGATTGGGTGATCACCCGCGTGCTCAGCTACGACCACCGGTCGTCGAAGTAGCGCGCCAACTACGAGATCGTGTTACGGCTGGCGCCTTTCGCTCAATAATTTCGATATGTAGGCGGCCGCTGCATCTACGTTCGCCGCTCGCCTGAACGTTGCCCGGATGGCTGCCATAAAAGAAACGTGCTCTTCACCTGGACTCCATCGAGACTACGCCATGCATGCTGCTGCCAGACTTGCGCTCATCCTCGCGGTGCCCGTCTCACTTGGCGCCCAGACTGCGGCTCCGCAGGTCGATCTCAAGGCCCTCGCGGATTCCGTCGCACCCACAGGCTCAACGCTCGAGCGCACTCGGACGCTGGTGCGGTGGGTGAACGACAACTTCACGTGGTCGTACACTGATTACGTGAAGAGAACGCCACAGGAGATTGTCGCGCGGCGCGCAGGAAACTGTGCAGAGCTCGCGTCGGTGTTGCGCGCGTTTCTCGATGCGTCGGGTACGAAGTCACGCTGGATCCACGAGATCAACGTGCAGCCGGAGCCGACGCCGAGGCGACAGAATGATGCGGCGGCGATGGTTGCGCAGCGGGGGATGAGCTACTCCATCTTCGGGCTCCAGCACAACGACCACATGTGGCTCGAAGTCTGGGACGATGCCACAAAGTCCTGGTTCCCGGCCGATGCTGCCTACGGCGTGGTCGGGCTCAACGAATGGTTGCCGGCGCGGCTGGCGATGGCGAATCGCCCAAAGCCGCGTGTTGCGGCGGTGGAACCAATTGCCGCGGACATGGTGGTGCCGTTCGTGGTTGCGGCAGGGGAGAAGAAGGCGGGCCCGTTCAGCGACGACCGGACCGACTCGTATCTCATCGACGGCTTCAACAAGTTGTACGGCGGTCGTCTCACGACGCTTCCGTCGTGGTCCAGGTGGGTTGCGGCGGTGCATTCGCTCTCGCCACATGCGCGTGCCGCGTTCGAGGGGAAGGAGAACCTGCACAGCTACAACGGCGACATCGCGAAGTTCAAGCAGACGTACGACGATCTCTCTCGTGAGGCGGCGGCGAAGGGGATCAACTTTCAATCCAACTAAGCCGTCGAGGGGACGCATCCCGGTGAACCATCGCGCGCGCTAGCCCTCGCGCTTCATCCGCTCCCGCCGCGCACGTTCAGCATCGTTCGGCGAACCCAGCGCCGCGTCGTCGACCTTGACCTTGCCGTCGCGCTCGTAATGCGCGACCACGATACCCGAGGACGAAACGCGGGAGCCAGTGAGCCTGAACGCGTGCGGCGCCGATCCGTCCGCAAACAGTTTCTTGCCCCTGCCAAGCACCACAGGCACCGTGAAGAAGGACATGGCATCAACAAGGTCGTTGGCGAGCAGCGCATGGACGAGTTCAGTGCTGCCCTGCGTCACGAGGTTCGGCCCGTCTTCCTGCTTCAGGCGCTTCACGTCGGCGATGTCGCGCAGTAGCGCTGAGCTGGCCCAGTTCGTTTCCACCTCGCCCGCTCGCGACACCACGTACTTCGTGGCGCGGTTGAACAGCGTGGCGACGCTGCCGTGGGTCGCCTCCTCGTCGTAGTACGGCCAATACGCGGCGAAAATCTCGTAGGTCTTGCGGCCGAGCAGGAGATCGAACTTCTCGTGGAAGACGCGGTCGATCTCTTCGCCAAATTCCTTGTCGAAGTAGGGCATTGCCCAGCCGCCGAATGTGAACCCTTTTGTCGGGTCCTCTGCCGGCCCACCGGGCGCTTGCATGACGCCGTCCATCGAAAGCTGGGCGCCGACGATGATCTTTCGCATGTGTTCCCTCCTTGTCCAAGGCTCCATGGCCGAGGGCGCTACGCAGAGCTCGGACGATGGTGAAATGGCTGATCGTCGGCTTGCAACTGGCGCGCCACGCATGGCCTGTAGATCGGTGTTTCTTCCAGTATCACCGTTTGAGGTGCCGAGTGACCGACCCAACCGTTGTCGTCCATTCCGACCCTGAAATTCTCGGCGGTACCGCCGTCTTCGTCGGGACGCGCGTGCCGTTCCAGAATCTCATCGACTATCTCGCTGGCGCTGACTCTCTCGACGAGTTTCTGCGCCAGTCTCCGGGTGTCATCCGCGCGCAGGCACAGGCCGCGCTGGGCCTGGCTCGGGAAGCTCCCGAGGCACTCGTCGCGGTGTGACTAACCCTGCGGCGTACCGCGTGCTCCTCGACGAACAAGCCCGCGCGCACCACCGTGCAAGTGGTGCTGCCCGCGGGCGATCGTGGCGGTTTGTTTGAGATCGACCTGGTCGCGGTGCGTCGACAGCCGTAAGGGTGCGAGGCACGCGATCTACTTCATTCCTGCCAGACGTGATCGGATTACGGCTCGCAGACCTCGCCGGTGACGTCAGCGACGAGCTGACCATCAATCGTCCTGCCGCCGATGAGGAGCGTTCCGGTCGCGCCAGCAAAACGCCCGGTGCCACCATCAATGCGATCGAAGCTGACGAACATCCCGCCGTTCGGCGTGCCGGTTGCGGTGTCGAACATGCCCGTGTCACGCACCGACAGCGTTCCGTGCGACGTGGTGATGAGAATCACGCCACTGTACGCGATGGTCGCCGCTCCATCGGGAGCGGTGGCGGGACTGGGCGTGATGCCGTCCGCGACAAAGTGCGTCGTTCCGTTGAGTCCCTGGTTTCCGTCAATCGTACCGGCCGTGCACAGGCCAAACGGACTGGTGCAGCCCCCTACCACCGGCGCAGCGATGATCTGCGCCTGCACCTTCTTGCACTTCTTGTCGGGATGCTCAGTTGCCGTGCTGCTGGTTCCCATCAACGTCATGAGCGCGACGCCGAGGTAGACATGGTGGTTGGTCATTGTTTTCTCCTGTTCATGGCAATGGTGCGCGCCAGGATTGCATGAAGCGCGTGGACAACGAGGTGCCGCGCACGCTGTGCGGAGCACGCCGAGTCTGTCGCGTTGGATAACGCAATAGTGGTGTGCCTTCGGACAGCCACACCGCCGGCTGGTTCGCGGCGCTAACGCTCGCTTTCTTTTCGCATAGGTTGCGATCATGTCGCGCGCATTCGGCTGGATCGCCCTGTTGGCTGGACTCACCGTTGGATGCAGCGGCCCGGGGCCCGCCGCCGCCCTGCCGTTCGATCCACCCACGGAAATCGCGCGCGACCAATCGCCGGTGCAGACGGATTCCCTCTCCTACCGCCTCGTCCGCGGTCCGGATGAGTATCGCGCCTACGTTGTCGCCACCTATCGGAATGCGACGCCCAACCCTGTCTATTTCGCTCGCTGTGGCCTGGTGGACAGCTTGCCGATGTACAGCATCAGGCGTAGCGGGCCGGACAGCCTGCGCCGCCAGTTCACCGATTGGGCGTGGGGTTGCGTTGGCGGCACGCCGACCGGCGTCATCATGCCTGGAGCGACGGCGAGCGTTCGCGTTCCACTGGGCAGTGTTGACCAGCCGAACATGCGGCCGCCGCTGAAGCCCGAGGATCTGGTGGGGCAATTCCGCGTGGGCATGCAACTCTGTGCCAGCTTTGTCTCCGACTCGGAGAATTGCGCCCCAGTGCCCCAGTCAGCCCGCACCTCCAACGCATTCATCGTTTACTATTAGTGCCGCGTCTCGTGGCCGCGCAGTTCCCGAGGCGACGGAATATCACAATGGGCAATGTGACGGGCCTCCATGACTGAGCTCCAACGCCTCAAGTACCTGAAGGTCGCGCTCCGCATTGTCGCGATCATCGCGATCGTCGGCCTTTATCCGCTAACGCTGTTCTGGCCATCAGGGTGGGCATGGTCAAGCGGAACGTCGGAATACCTGGTGATGATCATCGCGATCTACGCCACGCTCGGTATCTGTCTGCTCGCCGCGGCCCGCAACCCGAACCAACACCTGAGCCTCATTTCCTTCGCCATTTGGTCAAGCATCGTGCATGCGGCGGTAATGGCGGTGCTCGCCATGCGTGACCCGATGCATGTACGTCACTTGTACGGCGATGTACCAGCACTCGTCATCATCGCTGCCGTCCTCGCGTTTCTCTCACCCGCCGCACTGCGCTTTCCATTCACGCGACAGGAGTGACATCCACCGGTTCACAGCGCACGTCCGTGGTCACCGAGTTCGCGATATAACACTCTTCATGCGCCTCATGGTGCAGGGCGGCGTGAGCTTCCGCTGATGGCCGAGTGTC
The DNA here is from genome assembly GCA_040003455.1 of bacterium. Lineage (GTDB taxonomy): Bacteria > Gemmatimonadota > Gemmatimonadetes > Gemmatimonadales > Gemmatimonadaceae > AG11. The sequence goes on along the minus strand of JBDUCM010000179.1, from coordinate 3,429 downwards.
ACCGGCAAAGGCGACGCTCGGCTTCAGCGTCACCCGTGTCATCGCCAGCCTGCCCTGCGCGTTCTTCGTCATCTCCCCCTCGGCAACGTCGACGTAACTCTCCACGACGAAGCCATGGCGAGACGCGATGTCGAGGAACCAGAGCATGTGGCAACTGGAAAGCGACGCCACGAACGCTTCCTCCGGATCCACCGCGGCCGCGACGGACATCGGAAGTCTCACCACGTGCGGCGACGAGGAAGCGGGGACAACAGTGCCGCCGTCGAAGGTCCACTCATGGCCGCGGCTGTAGCGGTTGTCGCTGAAGAGCGCACCGTTGCGGGACCAGGAGACTGTTGCAGTATGACGAGCCATGGAAAGCGAGGTGGCAGTGTTGAAGCGGGGACGGCACGTGAAAGCTATGTTGTGGAGGGGCCAGGGTGAAATCTGGACGTCCTGCCGTGAGCAATGAGCAGGAGCACGAGTTTGAGCCATCAGCGGGAGCAAGAGCGTGAGCGTGGAGCCTTGAGCATTGAGCCCATTAGAGCTCGGGCTCGAGCTTGAAGCTCGAGCTCTGAAGTGCTCAGTGCTGGAGGCTTCACGCTCACGCTCATGGCTCACGCCCATGGCTCCAGCTCCATGCTCTCGCTCGTGCTCCGCGCTCGCGCTCACGCTCATGCTCATGCTCAAGATTGTTTGCCTCTCCTTTCTGCCCGATTTTCATGACCAACCGTCTCCTCCTCCTCGCCTTCGCGGTCGCCGTTCCTCTCGGCGCACAATCCCCGCTGCCCACCAACAACGCGAAGGTCCGCGAAGTCCTCGATATCATCAAGGCTGACAAGGCCTGGACCTTTCAGCAGCAACTCGAAATCGTGCAGATCCCCGCGCCGCCGTTCAAGGAGGCGGTGCGCGCCGCGGACATCAAGAAACGATTCGAGGCCGCCGGCCTCAAGAACGTGCGAATCGATGCCGTTGGAAATGTCATCGCCGAGCGCCCCGGGTCCGGACGGGGGCCCACTGTACTGATCGAGGGCCACCTCGACACCGTCTTCCCGGAAGGCACCGACGTCTCGATCAAGCACAAGGGCGACACGATCGTTGCGCCGGGAATCAGCGACGACGTCCGCGGCCTCGTGACGGTGCTGTCCGTCGCGCGCGCCTTCGAGAAAGCCGGCCTCCAGACCAACGGCACCGTCTACTTCATCGCCAACGTCGGCGAGGAAGGGCCGGGCAATCTCCGCGGCACGCGGAACCTTCTCACGAAGGAGCTCCAGGGAAAGATCGACTACTTCATTACTGTCGACGGAGATGGCCTCGGCGTCACAAGCCGCGCGGTTGGAAGCAATCGCTACAAGGTCACGTACAAGGGGCCGGGCGGGCACAGCTACGGGTCGTTCGGGATCCCGAATCCCATCCACGCGCTCTCCCGCGCGGGGGCGATGATCGCCGACATTCAGGTGCCGGCCACGCCAAAGACGACGTTCAACGTCGGCGTCATCTCCGGTGGTACGTCGGTGAACTCCATCCCCTTCGAAGCCTCGATGGAAGTGGACATGCGCTCGGAGAGCGCGACCGAGCTGGCGAACATCGACGCGAAAATCCAGAAGATCCTCGCCCAGGCGCTCGACGCCGAGAACGCGCGCTGGCCGGGCCCGCGCGCCGCGGCAGCGAAGCTGTCGCTGAAGATCGACTCGATGGGCTTTCGCCCAACCGGCGGACAGGCCGACGCCGCACCGATCGTGCAGACGGCACTCAACGCCGCGAAGTCGCTCGGCCTTTCGATACAAACGGGAGCGGCAAGTACCGACGCGAACATCCCGATCAGCATGGGAATCCCGGCCATCCGGCTCGGCGGCGGCGGGCAGGGAGGCGGCGCGCATTCGCTCGACGAATGGTACGTCGACACGGCGAATTCGTATGTCGGGCCCCAGTGGGCAGCATTGCTGGTATCGGCGCTCGCGGGAGTCGCGCCCGCCGGCCCGGTGCCGTGACGGCGTAACCAATGCGCAAGACGCTGAAGGAAGTCCTCACCGAGTACGGCACGACGGCGCTCATCATCTATCTCGTGATCTTCGTGATCGTGCTCGGCGCATCGTACGTCGCGATCAGCGCGGGATGGGCACCGAAGGGAGCAGCGGGGAAGACGGGGACGTTCGCGGCGGCGTACATCGTGACAAAGTTGACGCAGCCTTTTCGGATTGCGGGCAGTGTGGCGTTGACGCCGGTTGTCGCGAAAGTCTATGACCGGATGAAGGGGGCTCGAAAGAGCGGCTGACAACCAGCTTGAGCATGAGCTCGAGTCGGAGCCAACAGCGGGAGCATGAGCGTGAGCGTGAAGCCTCCAGCACTGAGCATATCAGAGCTTGAGCTGGAGCTGAGAGCTTGAGCTTGAGCGTCAGCATGAGCTGGAGCTTGAGCTTGAGCTTGAGCGCTAGTGATTCGACCTGAAGTGGAAGGGCGACGGCCACATAGCGCAAGCGGGACAGATTCCCGCCATGTCCGATTTCCGAAAACTTCAGGTATGGGAGAAGGCCCACGTCCTCTCCCTCCAATCCGCCGGGGTTGCCCGGCTTTTTGCCCGAAAGCGGCGCGGACTCGCGGACCAGATCACGCGCGCCGCGGATGCAATCCCGTCGCACATCGCGGAAGGACGAGGGAGTTCCACGGACGTGGATTTCGCGCGCTATGTGACGATGGCGATCAAGGAAGCGAATGAGCTCGAATCCCACCTTCAGCGCGCAGTTGACGGCGGACTTTGCCCCGCGGTTGAGCATGCGGCGGTCACCGCCGCCACGGTCGAAGTGCGCAAGATGCTCATCGGGCTCCGAAAGCGACTCCTGCAAGGCTGAGCACCCGGCTCAAGCTCCAGCCCGGGCTCAAGCTCGAGCTCTGATGGGCTCAAAGCTGGCAGCTTCACGCTCACGCTCATTGTTTAGCTTTCAAGCTTCGCTCTTCCTCCCAGCTTCTATCTCGAGTGACCCTTCTCTCCGTTTCCAACGTCGGCGTTTCCTTTGGCGCCACTGAACTCTTCAAGAACATCACCTTCACCGTCGCCGACGGCGAACGGTGGGGCATCATCGGCCGCAACGGCGCTGGCAAGACGTCCATCTTCAAGGTCATCACCGGGGATCTCCCGCCCACGGTGGGCAGTGTCGCCCGCAAGCCGGGGCTCCGGCACGCCCTGCTCGATCAGCACCGCGCCTTTGAGGGTGCCACCACGGTGTGGGAGGCAGGGGCGGCCGCCTGGCGCGAGGTCATGGCGCTCGAGCAGCGCATCGCCGAGCAGGCCATTGAGCTCGGCGAACTCGGTGAACGCGTCACCGACGCATTCCTCGAACGGTTCGGGCATGACCAGGAGCGCTTCGCCGACCTTGGCGGCTACATCTACCACGCCCGCGTGGACGCCGTGCTTCAGGGACTCGGCTTCGATGCCGAGGAGTCCAAGACGCG
>JBDUCM010000325.1:0-3015 GCA_040003455.1 bacterium | reverse complement strand
CAGAACGGGCCCGCTGATCAGACGGGCCCGTTCCTACAGCATCAACCTACGCCACGCCTGCATCCCGCAATGTTACGCCGCCTTGGCTGCCGGCGCGGGACTACTGACCGGCACACTCGCCGGTGGTGTGGTGGCATGTGAGCCCACCGGCGCGGGAATCGCGACCGGGGGAACGGCTCCAGCATCGGTGCTCGGAAAACCCTTGACGGTGACGCGAATGACACTGCGCCACTCGGCAAGCTTCGCCGGGTCACTCCGAAGCACCTGCTTCAATGCCGCATCGAGGATCTTCACCCGCTGTGCGCCAAGGTCCAGCGTCACGGCCAGCTGCTTTGTCGCACTTACCTGGCTCGCACGCGCTGCCCCTCGTCCGTCGATGCTGTCCTTCAGTGCCGACGTCGCACGCTGAATCTGTGCAACGAAGTCCAGCGGCAACGCATGGTCCGTAAGGACCGTCTCGTACTTCGACGCCTGCATCACGAACGAGTCTGCGGCCTTCAAGAGCGACTCCGCCTGGAGCTTCGTTGGCGGTAACCGCAAAAGGCTGATGCCCGGCACCTTCCCCCGAATTGCTCGCGCGACCTGAGTGACTGCGTTCATCTGACGCCGCAGGTCCGCTCGCAAGTCCTGCTCATCCGTGGCAGCGAGTGTCCGCTCGGCGCCACTGGTGGCCTGGATTGCTGCCGCCTGCGTCGCGGTCGCCACGAGGGTGTTCAATGCATCGAACTGCCGGGTGATCGGGGCCCACGTGTCGGACGTTCCCGACGGTGGTGGGACGAGGCCCGGGTTTGCGGCGCACCAGTCCTGCACGCGCCGATGTGACTGAAGTATCCGCTGCTGACGATTTTCCATGATACAACTCCGTTGGAGAATGGTTGTGCTGCCGATGTCGCGGTCCATTCGGACCCATCGAAAACGCGGACCATCTGCCATTCCGGCGCGTGGTCAATCACGCCGGAAGGAGCGAGGTGCGAACGCCGAGAACGAACGAGGCGATTCAGCGCGGTGCGGATCTGAGCCGCTGCGTGAGCCCTGCCTCTCTGTGGAGGCCATCAACGCCACGCGGGCGTGAGCTATTCACATTGCGCCTACTGACTGGACCGTTCTCCCGAATTGATCATGGTGCGTTCGACTTCTTTGCCGGTTTTCTCTCCGGGCTTCATGGCGCCGAGGGCTCGGTCCCAACGCCATGTGGTCGTTCCGCCGCCGCCCAGCTTGTAGCCGCGAACAGTGCGCACTGTCCGTGGACGACGGGTCTTGGGCGCTCTCGCCGGTTCGCCTGAAGCGAACAACGCACGTGTGTGCGCCAGAGTACCCAATGACCATGTACGGGAGCGGGCTCTGGCGAGTTTCAAAGGCCGCGCCAACTCACGCCAACTCGAGCCAAACTCAAACCCATTGACATGCTGCATGCCCCCGGGTGATAATTAGGTAACCGCGACGTTACCGATATCTGATGCCCTCACGCACCCTCATCGATCCGTTCCAGGCCGTCGCCGACCCCACTCGGCGCGCCATTCTTGATCGCCTGCTGGTGGGCGAAGCCGCCGTGGCCACCATTGCGGCCGAGTTTCCCATGAGCAGGCCGGCTATCTCGCGGCACCTGCGCGTGCTGCGCGAGGCGCGGCTCGTTCGTGAGCACCGCGGAGGATCGGATGGCCGACAGCGTGTGTATCAGGTGACGCCCGCGCCATTGCGCGACGTGATGCAGTGGGCACGCGCATACGAGAGCTTCTGGGCGGCAAATCTGAAGAGCCTCAAGCATCACCTGGAGAAGCCGTGAGACGCACGCATCGTCCAACATTCTTCCATCCCTGATCATGCCCCCTGTTCCGCCGGAACTGCACGCCGTCGAAGTGACGACAACGGTCGACATTGCCGCGTCGCCCGAGCGCGTTTTCAGTGCGCTCACCGATCCGCAAGAACTCGCGGCGTGGTGGGTGGCGCCGGATACGCTGGAGCAGGGAGTGGATCAGGCGTGGGACGTGGACGCCAAGCCGGGCGGCGAGTGGAGCATGACGAGCACGGATCGCGAGGGCCGCGAGGCGGTGGTGCGTGGCGAGTATCGCATCGTTGATCCGCCGCGCGAATTGGAATTCTCCTGGCAGGCCAGTTGGGACGGATACGTCACCAGCACGGTTCGATGCGTGCTCGCGCCGGTAATCGTGGATGGCGAACCGGGGACGCGGCTTCGTGTCACGCACGTGACGTCGAGCAGCCTCGCCGCGCACGCAGCCGTTGCTGTCATGCCGTTCGGTTCCGGCGCATCCATCGCGTCGCTCTCGCAGCACCTGTTCGAGTATGGCTTCGCGGAGCCGATGGAGATTCGGGAGTTCGTGGTGGGTGATGTTCCGCACTTCAGGCCGTACATGGCCCATCGTTTCGCCATCATGGCATAGCAAGGAGCAGAGTCATGGCTACACTGTATCCGCCGTCTGTCATCGAACGGTCCAGCCGCGGCGAGCGGCAGTACGATGTCTTCTCGCGGCTCCTCATGGACCGCATCGTGTTCCTCGGCACGTCGGTGAATGACGACGTCGCCAATATCATCATCGCGCAACTGCTCTTTCTCGAAGCGGACAATCCCGAGCGCGACGTCCATCTCTACATCAACTCACCGGGCGGCAGTGTGTCCGCGGGGCTGGCCATCTACGACACGATGCAGTTCATGCAGGCGCCGGTGAACACCATCTGCATGGGCATGGCCGCGAGCATGGGATGCTTCCTCCTTGCCGGCGGACGCAGGGGCAAGCGCGCCGCATTGCCCCACGCGCGCATCATGCAGCATCAGCCGTCACAGCAGGGTGGCGGCGGCACTGCCGCTGATATCGAGATCCAGGCGAAGGAGATTGTGCATCTCCGTGAAACCGTGAACCGGCTGCTGGCGAAGCATACGGGGCGGCCAGTGGAGCAGATCGAGCGCGACTTCGACCGTGACAATTTCATGTCGGCGGAGCAGGCGAAGGCGTACGGGTTGATCGATCATGTGGTGACGCACCATAGCGAGGTGCTTGT
>JBDUCM010000178.1:0-10145 GCA_040003455.1 bacterium | reverse complement strand
CCGTCGTGGCTGAGTGAACTCCTGTGGGGTGTCGCGCTGATCGGATATCTCGCGGCGGGCCTTGGCATGATGCGCGTGCCAGTACTCCGCGATATGTGGAAGGAGGTCATGATCACCGCCACGGCCGCGTCGATCATTCTGCTGGCCCTCACATTGGAGTTCCTCGGCGCCGTCGGCGCCGTGGTCGACGTCGTGCTCCTCATCGTGGTGTTCGAGTGGGCGCAACCGCGGATGGACGCAGATGTCGCCGTTGCGGATCTGGTCGGTGCGGAGGGGCTTGGCCATGCCTGGCTGCATCGCGCTGGCTGGAGCATTGGCGCGCTTCTTCTTGTCTATGCCACGGCTGTCGTGGCGATTCGGCCCGTGTACGTGCATTGGGGTACGACACCGCAAGAGCGCAGTGCGACACTCCCGGGAGACGACCTCGTTCCGGACGCCCGGTATCGTGTGGATCACGGCATCACCATCCATGCACCGGCCGATTCGGTCTGGCGATGGCTCGCGCAGCTGGGACAGGACCGCGGCGGATTCTATAGTTACGACTGGCTGGAGCGCCTGTTCGGTGATCGGATCCAAAACGCCGACCGGATTCATCCCGAATGGCAGGGCATCAAGGCGGGTGATCTTGTCCGGGCCGTGCAACCGGACTATCTCGGCGGCCGATTCGGCAACCTGGGATGGCGTGTCGCGGAAGTCGTTCCGGGGCGGGCATTGGTGCTGGAGAACTGGGGCGCCTTCGTCGTACAGTCCGTTGACTCCATGACCACGCGGTTCACGGTCCGCACGCGCGGCCCAGGCACATCATCGCTGGCAGGAGTGATTTTCGGACCGTTGAACGTGTTGATGTTCGAACCGGCGCATTTCATCATGGAACGCGGGATGATGCGCGGAGTGCGAGATCGCGCGGAGGCGATGGCGCGAGCAGGGAAGCCTGCGCGGTCGGGCGCGGATTAGGCCTGCCGATCGCGTACCTGAGCCAATCGATCTCGCGCGCGGCCGCCGGGCCTGGTTGTCATGCAGGTGGATGACGCTGTCATGATCACGGACCGAGGGCCGGGGAAGGCGCCAGGACGAACAGCGCGGGTATCGCTCAAGGCCGCTGCGTCCACCACGCCCTGTACCGTTTGGAAGGGTGGATCGTCCCCCTGACGTACTGCGGGATCGCGTCTCCGCCGTCAATGGTCCTCGCGGGCAACTGCCGCGTCGACAGCAGTATCTGCAACGCAATCGCGGCGCAAGCCGTGGGGGCAGTTGGGCGAGGACGACGCCGTCCTCTACGAACGAGTGGCATCTCCAGCGACCAATTCAAGAACCCGTATAGACGCGAGACCCAACTGAAGTGATGAAGGATCCGGTGTCATCAACGACGATGCGTGCCCTGCGCCGTCGGGTCGTTCGCGCGTTAATCGCGTGCGCGGCCGGAGTGGACGTTCTGTGGATCGGACGGCTCCTGCTTCCTGGACAAACCGAAGGCGTCAACGGCGTTGCCGCTGGCACGTTGGTAGTGCTCATCGGGAGCATCGGCGCCCTGGTGCTGGCCACCTGGTGGATCGGCGCGTCGCTCCGCGAATCAGTACGGAACGAAGAGAACGCGCGCGCGGAACTCGCCACGCAGCAACGCGACCTGACCGCTGCCCTACGAGCCGTCCGCGTGAGCGAGGCGCGAAAGACCGCGATACTCGATTCGGCCCTTGACGCTGTGATCTCTATCGATCATCACGGCATCATCGTCGAGTTCAATCCGGCAGCCGAACGGATGTTTGGCTACGCAAAGGCAGTCGCAATCGGCGGCTCGGTTACAGAACTCCTGGTTCCACCGATGCTGCACGAAGCCTTCGGCCAGCACCTCGCGCGCTATCGGGAGGCGCCAAACGGAGTGCTCATCGGCGGGATTGTGGAAGTTCAAGCCATGCGTGCGGACGGCGCGGAGTTTCCTGTTGAACTGACAATTGCAGAGGTTGACCACCAATCTCCGGCAGTGCTCACCGGCAACATTCGGAATATTGCCGAGCGCCGCCGCGTGGCCGAGCAATTTCGCCTGGCCATCGAGGCGTCGCCAACTGGAATGATCCTGGCCGATCAAACGGGGTTGATCGTATTGGTCAATCGGCAGGTTGAAGAGATGTTCGGTTACGCACGCACGGAGCTCATCGGACATTCGGTGGACGTTCTGATTCCGGAACGCCTTCGGGGGCACCATCCCCAGTTGCGAAACGGATTCCTCGAGGAGCCGAGCGCGCGAGCCATGGGTGCGGGACGAGACCTGTACGGCGTACGGCGCGACGGCACCGAGGTACCAATCGAGATCGGGCTCAATCCCATCGATACCGCCGACGGCCGATTTGTTCTCAGCTCAATCGTTGGCATCGCCGATCGCAAGCGCGCGGAGGAAGAGCGAAACCACTTACTGAGCGAGCTGCAGGCGCTGACCCAGGAGCTGGCAGTGCGGGTCGACACGCGAACGGCGGAGTTTCGCCTCAGCGAAGAGCGATTTCGAAGTGCGTTCGAGGAGGCGCCGATCGGCATCGCGCTGATCGCGCCCGATGGCCGCTGGTTGCGGGTGAACCGATCGATGTGCGAACTCGTCGGATACTCCGAAGGAGAGTTGTTGGCTACGAATTTTCAGACGATTACCCACCCCGATGATCTTGACGCCGACATGACGCTCGTCAGGCAGGTGCTCGACGGTGCTATCCCCTCGTATCAGATGGAAAAGCGCTATTTCCACAAGTCTGGCCACGTCGTGAACATCCTGCTTTCGGTGTCGCTCGTTCGAGACCTATCCGGCTCGCCGTTGTATTTCATTTCGCAGATCCAGGACATCACTGAGCGCAAGCGATCCGAGCTGCTGCTCCGCGATTCCCATCATCAACAGGAAGTGTTGCTGAAGGAGATCCATCACCGCGTCAAAAACAATCTTGCCGCCGTTTCGAGCCTCTTCTACCTCGAGTCGATCTACGCCAAGGACGAACAAGCAGTGAAGGTGTTCGAAGAGAGTCAGCGTCGCGTGCGGTCAATGGCGCTCGTGCACGAAATCCTCTACGGTTCCGGGAATCTGGCCGAAATCGATTTCGCGCAATATGCCCGCGTGCTTGCCGGCGAGGTGCTGGCAGCGTATCGGCCGCTGGACGGCCGGATACAGATGACCACAGAGCTCGACTCCGTCAAGATGAGCATCGACCTTGCCATCCCATGCGGCCTGATCCTGAACGAACTCATCTCGAACGCCTTCAAGCACGCATTCGTCAACGACCGGAGCGGCCATATCACGATCGCGCTCCGTGATTGCGGCGACGGTATGTGTCTCCTCGACGTGACGGACGATGGCGTGGGAATACCGCCGGGCTTGAACATCGAGTCGCACGACTCGCTGGGGCTGCGGCTCATCCGGTCTCTGGCTCGCCAAATTCGCGGGACGTTCGAACTCGTGGCGCAGGATCCGGGGACTCAGGCCCGGCTCACATTCTCCATGGAGGAGGATGGCCGCCCCGTCTGATGTGAAACCGTCAACCATTCCGTACGCGTTCACGATTGCCGCGGTGGCCGTCGCGTACTTTGCTGCGGCAAGGTTCGGACTCTCGTTGGCCTTCGCGACCCAGCAGGTCACCGCGGTATGGCCGCCCACAGGCATTGCGCTGGTCGCACTGCTCCTGCTTGGCTATCGCGTGTGGCCGGCCATTCTGATTGGTGCATTCGTGGCCAACGTCGTCACGAACGAACCGCTGGCGACAGCGGCCGGTATTGCCGTTGGAAACACCATGGAAGGGCTTGTCGGCGCGTTCCTGCTGCGTCGCGTCATTGGATTTGACAACTCCATTGACACGGTAAAGAATGTGCTCGGCCTGGTGTGTCTTGCGGCGATCCTCAGTACGCTGGTCAGCGCCACCATTGGCGTCGCAACGCTGTGCGTGAGTCACATCATTCCCTGGTCCTCCTACCGCTCCGTGTGGTGGGTGTGGTGGGTGGGCGACGCCATGGGCGACCTGGTGGTCGCCCCCTTCCTCCTTGCCTGGGCAGCGCAGCGCGCCGTTCGATGGCGCGGCCGGCGCCTTGTGGAATTCACCGCCCTGTTCACGGCGCTCATCGTCGTGAGCGAAGTGGTCTTCTCCGGGCGGTTCCTCGCGACGGCCGCCTATTTCCAACTCGAATACGCCGCGTTCCCTTTTCTCATCTGGGCCGCCCTGCGCTTTGGGCCTCGCGACACCGTGTCTGTTGCGATCGTGGTGTCATCTGTGGCCATTTGGTGGACAGTCCACAACAAGGGCCCCTTCGCCGCTGGTACGCTCGATGAACGCCTCATCCTCCTGGACACGTTCATCGCCGTTACCGGTATGACCGCACTGCTCCTCGGCGCCGCAACTGCGGAGCGGGAGCAGTCCAAGGAACGCCTGCATCGAGCACATGACGAATTGGAAGTACGGGTGCGGGAGCGCACGAGTGAACTGGCGGAAAAGAACGAAGAGGTGCAGGCGTTCGTGTACATCGTCTCACACGACCTGAGGGCGCCCTTGGTAAACCTTCAGGGCTTTTCGCAGGAATTGGAAGGCAGCTGCAAGGAGCTCGAGCAACGCCTGAAGTTCGCGGCATTGCCGGCGGACGTCGAGCATGCCGTGCGGACGATCATCACGGACGACATCCCGGGCTCGCTCCGTTTCATCAGGGCAAGCACGACGAAATTTCAACGGTTGATTGACGCACTCCTGGCTCTGTCACGATCTGGTCGCCAGGACTATGCGTCGGAGGCGGTGGACGTCCAGGCGATCGTCAATACGACCATCGACTCCCTGCGGCAGTCGATCGCGGCAAGCGGTGCACGCGTGTCGTCGATGCACCTGCCCGGCGCGCAAGGCGATGCGACGGCTATCGGGCAAGTCTTCGCCAACCTGATTGGGAACGCGCTCAACTATCTCCAGCCCGGCAGGCCGGGAGTCATCGAAGTGGGAGGCGAAATGCGCGGGGATGTTTCTCACTACTGGGTGCGGGACAATGGTTCCGGCTTCCCGCCGAGTGCCCAGCCCAGGCTCTTTCAGGTGTTTCAGCGCTTCCATCCCACGCTTGCGAGCGGCGAAGGGATGGGACTGGCGATCGTCAAGCGTGCGGTCGAACGCCATGGAGGCAAGGTGTCGGTGGAAAGCCAGGAAGGCCTGGGGAGCACCTTTCATTTGACGCTACCAGCAACGGGCACGAAACATGGCTAACTCGCTCACGGAATGGGCGCATCGCGTGGTGATCCTCATTGTCGACGATGATGAGGGGCATACGGAGCTGGTCCGCCGGAACCTTCGGCGAGCGGGCATCAACAATGAACTTGTCGCGTTGTCGTCGGGAAGCGCGGCGCTGGACTTCGTGTTTGCTCGTGGGGAATACCTTGAGAGAAAGGGCGACGCCGATCTGCTGATCCTTCTCGACATCAACATGCCGGGCCTCGACGGCGTGGAAGTGCTGCGGCAAATCAAGGCGCATCCGGACACGCGGCGGACCCCCGTGATCATGCTGACGACCACCGATGATCCCCGCGAGGTCAACCGGTGCTACGACCTCGGTTGCAACGTCTACATCACCAAGCCGATTGACCCCAGCGCCTTCATCGAGGCGGTCAACAGGTTGGGGTTGTTCATTTCCGTAGTGACGATGCCGTCAGATCAACCGAGACGCTCGTGAGCGATCATGACAACTCCGGGATGACAGTGCTCATCGTGGAAGACGACGAAGGTACCGCCGAACTGGAACGCCGTGCGCTCATGCGATCGGGTATGCACGTCCGCACGGTGACTCGGGTGGATGATGCGATCGCCGTGCTCAGCGCGGAGACATTTTCCGCTATCCTGCTCGACTACAACCTGCCTGGCGGCGACCCGTGGAGCATCGTGGAAATTGCCCAGGCAAGGCAGCCGAGAATTCCTGTGATCCTGGTAACGGGCGTCGGGAACGAACGGATCGCATCGGAGGCGATCCATCGAGGGGTTGACGACTACGTCAAGAAGGCAGACACGTTCTGGGACCGGCTACCGGGGATCCTGAACCGGGTGCAGGCGCTAGCCGACGCAGAACAGTCGAATGCGCGCCTCGCGGCTATTGTCGAGTCATCAGAGGATGCCATCCTCAGCAAGACGCTGGACGGCACGATCACGAGCTGGAACCGAAGCGCCGAACGGATCTTTGGATATTCCGCGGCGGAGGTGCTTGGAAAGTCTATCTCCTTGCTGATCCCCGAGAGTCACGTAGAGGAAGAAATCCAGGCTCGCGCAAGACTACGAAGTGGCGAGGGACTGCAGCATTGCGAGACCACTCGGGTGTGCAAGGATGGTCGCGAGTTGGACGTCGCGCTGACCATGTCACCGCTTCGGGGTACGAATGGACGAATCCTCGGCGCCGCCGTGATTCTGCGGGACATTTCGCAACAGAAGCGTACGCAGCGGCAACTGCAGGCGTCGCTCGGCGAAAAGGAGCTTCTCTTGCAGGAAGTGCATCACCGCGTCAAGAATAATCTGGCGGTCGTTTCGAGTCTGTTCTACCTGCAGTCGACGTACACCCAGGACGAACGACTCGTCAAGGTTTTCCAGGACAGCCAACGTCGTGTGCGGTCGATGGCACTGGTGCATGAGACTCTCTACGGGTCGAAGAACCTGGCCGAGATCGATTTCGGTGCGTACGCGAGGACACTTTCAGAGGAGCTGTTAGCGGCCTACGCCCTTGGCGGAAGCCGTATTCACATGCACACCGAAGTTCAGGCGATCAACATGTCCATCGACCTGGCCGTGCCGTGCGGATTGATACTGAATGAGCTCGTCTCGAACGCGCTGAAACACGCATTCCCGAACGATGGCACAGGCAATGTCCGTGTGACCGTGGAACTGAGGGGTGATGAGTGCCTGCTCACCGTGGCGGATGACGGTGTCGGGCTGCCACTCGACCTGAACGTTGACACGCAAGGGTCCCTTGGGTTGCGGTTGATTCGGTCACTGGTACGGCAGATACGGGGGACGTTCGAACTCGTCCCGCAGCAGTCCGGAACGACAGCACGTCTCACCTTTGCGCTGGGGGAATCAAGTGGCCAATAGGTCTGATCTGTTCGAGGGGTTGCGGGTTCTCGTCGTCGAAGACGAAGGACTTATCGCCGAGGAACTCGGCGACCGTCTTTCGCGGATGGGAATGACCGTGGTGGCTACCGTCGACTCGGCCGACATGGCCGTTGCTTCGGCTATCGCCCTGCGTCCGGATCTCGTCCTCATGGATATTCGCATCAAGGGTGACCGGGACGGCGTGCAGGCGGCGAATGAAATCAACTTGACCGTCGACGTGCCCATCGTCTACCTGACGGCTCATTCGGATCGTGCCACCCTCGATCGCGCGAAAGAGACATCGCCGTTTGGATACATACTGAAGCCGTTTCAGGAGCGAGAGCTGTTGATTGCCGTTGAAATGGCAGTTCATCGGCATTCGCTCGAGCGTCAGTTGAAGGAAAGTGAGCGCAAGTACGTCGCGACGCTCGCCAGTATCGGCGATGCCGTGATTGCCACCGATGTTCAGGGGCACGTGACGTTCATGAATCCCGTCGCCGAGGGCCTCACCGGCTGGTCATTTGATGACGCTCGTGGACTTGCCGTCGACGATGTCTTTCAAGTCGCGCGGGATGTGACTGGTGCCGTCGCTATCAGTCCTATCGGTCAAGCGCTTCGCGAGAACAGGAGCATCCGCTTCGACGATGCGGAGCTATTCCTGTTTTCAAAGCAGCAAGAGACAATCCCCATCGATGATTCTGCCGCGCCCATCGTAGACGACCGCGGTCGCGTGACCGGTGGCGTGGTGGCGTTCCGTGACATTCGGGATCGGCGGCTGGCTGAGGAAGCGCTCCGGGTGGCGCAAGATGAACTGTTTCAGTCGCAAAAGATGGAATCTGTCGGCCGACTGGCGTCCGGAATTGCGCACGATTTCAACAATCTCCTGACGGTGATCAATGGATGTGGCGACCTCGCGCTCGGGAACGAAGGCCTTGACGACGGCACCCGAGAATTGCTTGGGGAAATTGTAGAAGCAGGTGGCCGCGCAGCAGCCCTGACACAGCAATTCCTCGCGTTCGGCCGAAAGCAGATGCTGCGCCGCCGGGTGGTGGATCTCACCGCGCTCGTGGTCGACATGGCGGCAATGCTCCGTCGGATCATCGGGGATGACGTTCAGCTGAAGCCCATTTCAATCCCACCGCAGCCGATCTTTGTGCTTGCTGATGCGAGCCAGCTCGAGCAAGTCATCGTCAATCTGGCGGTCAACGCGAGGGACGCGATGCCGCACGGAGGGGCAATCACAATTGCCCTCGCGCGGATGACGATTGATGCGAACACGCCACAGCGAGCCGGTGCGGAGCCGGGGCGCTACGCCGTATTGACGGTCGCGGATACCGGACGGGGCATTCAGGAGTCAACGAAGGAGCGGATCTTCGAGCCGTATTTTTCCACCAAGGAATTCGGCAAGGGGTCCGGGCTGGGGCTGGCGACAGTGTACGGCATCGTCAAACAATCCGGTGGCGTCATCGAAGTTGACAGCGAAGCCGGTTTGGGTAGCACCTTCAGGATCTTCATGCCGCTGTTCGATGAACTGGCGCCGTCCGACGAGTCGGTTGGGGTAGCCGATGCCAGCCTTGCGCAGCGGGGCGAGGAGACAATTCTTCTGGTGGAGGATTCGGAATCTGTGCGGACCATGCTCGCGACGGTGCTGCGTCGGGAGGGCTATACGGTGATTGCCGCGTCCGACGGTGACGTGGCGCTCGAGGAGTTCGCGCGCCACCGCGACGCGATTCGGCTCGTGATCAGCGACGTCGTGATGCCGGGCATGCGAGGGCCCGCGCTCGTTGAACGGTTGCTCTCGTCGAGCACGCACGTTGGCGTTCTTTTCATGTCCGGGTATGAGAGTGACGCGGCCCTATTCACACCGGGGGCCGCATTCATTATGAAGCCGTTCACAGCTGGTGCGCTGGTCGCCAAGGTGCGGAGGTTGCTCGACGCTCGGGTTGACTGAGGCCACGACTGAGCGATGTCCTCATCATCAACAACGACGGAATGAACCAGAGAGGACACAGAAAGGCACAGCGCTACTCTGCGCCGTCCGTGGTTTGAACGCCGAGCTGTTTTTCCGTTGTCGCCGTCGACGGACCGGTCAGTTCTGCGGTTGCTGTTCTGTCGGAGTCTCGGTCCCGCTGCCGTTCCGCAGGTCGGCCGTTCCGCGACTCCGCTTTGCGTCCGTCGTCCCCCAAATGGCGTGCGACCGCGCGAACTGCCCAATGTGATCCGCGCCCAAAATGTGAGCGCCTGCATCCTGTTCGCGGCCCACGGATGTCGATTGTCGGGCGACGGCGGACTAAGGAGCGCGCGCCGGACCTGACGCGCAGGCAGGAGCGGCTGTGCCGTCATCCTTGCCCAGTATGGCACGCACGCGCAACCACTGATCCGGAGTCGCGGTGATCCGCAGTGTGCGCGGAATATTCCCCGGAGTGATGACCAGGAGGTTGGTGGGGAGACGCAGGATCGGGCGCAGCAGTGCGGCGGCGTGCTATCATCGGCGGCGTGTCACCAGAGGCACGGCGGTCGACCGCGCCCCAGGCCAAGGCGCTCGAGGGCCGCCTCGGCCGACGCAGGGCAGGGAGCGACGAACGTCTAGCTCGCGTTCGTCAACCTCCACCAACACGCGGGCGACGTCTACTTCGCACGGCGCAATGTCAGCCTTGAAGCGCGAGAAGGCCCCCTGTCATCGACGAACGTCCGCCTTGAACTGGTAGAAGTCTGCCGAGAGCTGCCGAACATCTGCTGTGACCTGACAAATGCGTGCCGAGAAGCGCCGAATGTCCGCCTTGACCTGATAGAAGCCTGAGGAGAGCTGCCGTAAGTCTGCCCTGACCCGACACATGTCTGATCAACGCGTACGAATGCGCGACTCAAGGTGCACGATGTCCGCTTCGACGCGCACGAAGTCTGCCTCGAACTGCGCGATGTCTGCTTCGACGCGCAGGAAGCCTGCCTCGAACTGCACGATGTCTACCTCGACGCGCACGAAGTCTGCCTCGAACTGCGCGATGTCCGCTTCGACGCGCAGGAAGTCTGCCTCGAACTGCGCGATGTCCGCCTCGACGCGCACGAAGTCTGCCTCGAACTGCA
>JBDUCM010000177.1:0-10150 GCA_040003455.1 bacterium | reverse complement strand
TTTCGAACTCCGCCAGCACATCGGTCGGCCGCAAGCGCAATTTCCTGTATGAACTGACCGACAACGCCCACTGCTTGTCCTTTCGCGCGTGAAGGAGGTCATGCACTTCGACATGGTCCGGATGCTCTTCCAGGAAGCATGTGAGTACACGGTCATCATCTGCTCTCACCGGTATGAATCGCGCTGGCCCTTGCGGTAGCCTGGTGTAGTCGCGGAACGTTGCCACAAAGCGCCCATTCGGCGACAAGGTGGACGCAATTCTCTTTGCCAGTTGCGATACAGATTGCCAGGCAGGAAGGTGGGTAAGGGTGTCGCCCATACATATGATCAGATCGGGCCTTTGCTCCGATGACAGATGGGCGGTGAATTCGACCAGATCGCCGACGGTGGCGGTTACGGGAAGGTCGACGGCGTGTTCGCGTAGTTCGTCGATCAATATCGAGGAGGAATCGATACCGAGCACCGTCCATCCGGCTCTGGCAAGAGGAACAGCGTGCATCCCGAATCCGCAGCCGAGGTCGATCGCGAAGCTGGCGGCAGGCAGATAGCCTTCCAAGTCTGCGGCACCTGTCGAAAAGGCGTGCGAAGGGCCTCCGGCCATCCAGGCATAGACTGGGCCCAGCAGATTCGAATAGTGTTCTTCGGATGTGGCCATGTCTGATCTGATTCCTGACGAGGCATAGAAAGCCTCATTGCAATTGTGCGTCGGCGGGACCGGCGTGCAAATTGGCGCCGCCCTTACATTGACGGTGGCGGGAGTACGCGCTGATGTGTCGCCGAATCGGACGCGATCGCCTCGTACCCCAGGCGTTCGTAAAACCGTGCTGCCGCCAGTGTGTCGGTGCGCAGCCGTAATTGCGTGTAGCACCCTTCCGCCCGGCCCTCGAGTTGTGCGACGAGGGCGCGTCCAATCCCTGTGCCGCGGACCTCCGGCCGGATGTACAGGTGACGCAGGCGGCCAACGCGGGGATCTTCTACGTAGGGATCGGTGGTGACGCCGCCGAACCCGACGAGGCGTTCGTCAATTGTGTTGGCAAGAAAGAACTCGCAAGGGGAATCGAGGCGTGCGCGCCCGTTGGTGATGTCGTCGATGAAGCGCCGGACGAATCGAAAGCCTTCGCTGTCGCTGAGCGAACCAAGGTCGTCAAGCGCTGGCAGGTCCGCGATTGTCAGGAGGCGTGTCGGCATCACTCTGCGAGCAAAGAGAGCTGAGAGCAACCTGGATCCGAGCTCGGCTGCGGGCGAGTAAGTAAGGGAGCTGGTGCGGCCGGCGCAACTTTCGCGGATTGCGCCATGCTATCGCGCACCCTGGACACGGCCACCCGTCGGTGTGAGAAGCGCCTGACCAACAGCTGGCATGGTGTCTGCGAGGGATCGTGACAGGCCGAAATCAGTGATTCAACTCCATTCGACGCTGGAATCTGCATGCTTCGCCAACTCTTGATGGCACCGCTCGTGTTGCTTGCCTACTCGGGCTACCCTGCCGCTCTTCGCACAACGAACTCCGGCGGGCGTCCACCCGCGGCCGTCATCTCCCTCAGGAACGGCAAGAATGACGTCGACCTCCTCGGAAATAGAACAAAGGGTGAAGTCTTCGTCGCGCGCCGCAGCAACTACAACGCGCATGGCCATAGTAGTGTCGCGTTCTACGTGTTTGGCAAGAGCGACCTGGGCGATTCCAAGGGAGAGTGGCAGGTGGTGCCGTTCTTCGCGGGGCCGCGCGACGGCGAGTCGAGCCGCGAGCTGATCGGCACGTCGGAAGGAGCCGACTGCATCCTGAGTGACATTCGTCTGTTGCGGCACGAGCACGCGCCGGTGGAAGTCGTGATCGCGAACCGCGCGCTTGACAAGTCGTACGCGGATCCGGCCGCGGTAACGTTCGACTACTACACGCTCACCTTTAACGAGAGCGGCGCGGTGGGCTGGCCGACGTACTACTTCAAGTACTCACGAACCACGCGCGCCGGCCGGCCATATTGCGACGTCAATGATGCGTTCCAGCGCGAACTCGGGCTGGGCACCAATGGTGTCGGTCACGGGGATGGCTGACGATGACCGCACGACGTGACTGACCTCCGCCTTATCTCGCCAAGGCGGAGGTGGGCGCTCAGTGCATGCAACGCACCGCATGCAACGCACCGGTCAACCCGTGTCCGCCGCGCGCCTGATGCGTACCGCGCCTCTTGGCGCTCAGTGGAGTGCCGCGGGGGTGGCGTGGTCGGTAGCTGGTCGCTGGCAAGAGCGATCACTCGGTGATTGAGGCTCCACAGATGCCGGCCCGGCGGACGAGAGGGCGAAGCCGGGAATGAAACGGAGCAGCAGGTTCGTTGGGTATCCGAGCAGGAACGTCAGGGGTACCGTGTATCCGTCCTGACTGCCGAGATGAAACGCCAGCGCTAAGACCGGACAGTGGCGCCGCAACGAGGGCAAGGCGGCCGACGGAGCGCGTAGCGATCCGACGGGCGCCGTTGAAGGGTAGCGCGAACCCGTGATGCGCATGCTTCATCCTCCGGATGCCGGCTCTGGGCCCTGGGGTGCTGCTTGTCGCTCAGGATCACGTGCAAAATGAGCTGCACGCCCAGCGGTGCCCCGTCCGTGTCGCTTGCTGTGCGTGAGAGGCACTCTGTTGCGCGCACGCCGCAAAGTCGAGTGACGCCGCATCGGGAGGGCCGAATGAGCCACTCGCGAAGGGCCCAAGTGCGTTTCTGTCGAGTACGCAAGTTGCTCCGTCTGTTACCGGCGCGTAGTCGACGGCGACTTCTCCTGGAATCATCCGCGCCGGATATTCCGAAACCCACCACTGGACCGCCCATGATTCGTAGCCTGCTCCGCTCCATCGTCGCGATTGCGCTCGTGGCAGCCCCGCTGTCCGCGCAAGGCATCAAGGACGTCACCGTGCTTGGTGGGTTCTGGAATGGTTCCAGCTTTGCCGCGAACGGCTTGAACTGGAACACGTACAACTCGAACAATTGGGCCGTGGGCATTACCCAGCAGGGCTCGTTCGCGAACCCGCTGCTCAACGGCGCCGGCAACGTGGGCACGTCGAGCCCCGCCCTGGCGGACGGGTCATACTACCTGTTCATGCAGGGTCAGGATCAGTTCCACGGCTACAATTTCCCGAACTTCAACTCGTTCTTCATCTCGCTGTCTGACGGCACCGTCAGCCGGGATATGGTCTTCACCTTCGCGGCGACGGACCAGTTCGACTCCCCGGGCTACACGGCGGTGATGGGCAGTGGCTTCACGGCTGATGCCGTGACCACCGTCCGCATCGATCGCGTGGGCGTGGGCCAGAACTACTCGCCTGCCGACGGATCCGATTTCGCGATCGCCGTCAACACCACTGCCACGCCGGAACCGGCGTCGCTCGTGCTGCTCGGCACCGGCCTGGTGGGTATCGTGATGGTTGGCCGTCGCAAGCGTCGCGACGACTGACTTCTTCGAGTTGGATGATATGGAAAGGGAGTAGGAGAGGAAACTCTCCTACTCCCTTTTCAGATTTCAGACCCATTGGCCCTCCACGCAGACGTCACCGCGTCACGTCACGAATTCGACAATGACCTTGAGCGCCCAGATGTTCGCCGCGTTCCCGAACGTCTCGTAGGCGTCGAGGATGTGCGCGAACGGAAAGTGATGGGTGATCAACCGCGTCGGATCGATCTTGCCCGCGTGACGCACATTCAGCAGCATTTGCGTGCTTGCCGCGTCCACGAGTCGCGTGGTGACGGTGATATTGCGGCTCCACAGATTCTCCAGATGCAGCGTCACCTGTGATCCGTGGACGCCAATGTTGGCGATATGCCCGCCCGGTGCGATGATCTGTTCGCAGAGCTCGAAGGCCGCCGGAACGCCGACTGCCTCGATGGCCGTATCAACGCCACGATTGTCCGTCATGGCCATGAGCGCCTCGACGGCCTTGCCGTTTGCGCTGTTGATGGTGGCGGTGGCGCCGAACTTGGTGGCGACCAGTATCCATCCCTAGTGGTGCAGTGCGAGAACATGAGCCGCCGGCAGGAGCCCGGCGCGATGACAGCGGCCGTGCACCCGACGCAGGAAGGGATCTCCGCCTCGTGGGCTACCGTGATGGCCTGGGGCGGGCTCCGTGGCGCACTTTCGCTCGTGCTCGCGCTCTCGCTGCCCTCCGCATCGGCGGACTACCAGCGCGTGGTGGCGCTCACGGCGGGCACCGTCACCGTCTCGCTGCTGCTGCAGGGCATGACGATGGGGCCGCTACTCAGGCGACTGAAGATCACGGGGCGCTAGGTCGCAGGCGAGCTTTTGAAAGCGCGATCTCAGATTCCTGAAGACCGACCAGCGCCTCCATGTCGTGCGGCCTGGTGTGGAGAATGGCACGGTAGACATCGATACTTCGTTGCGGCGAGCCGGCACGCAGGAACAGCTTGCCGAGTCGCAGGCGCGTTTCCCTGCTCGCCGCGGTGGCATCGACGGAGAGCAGCTCGGATAGAAGCGCACTGCTGTCCGCCCGGCGCGCGAGAAGTTCGATCAACTCGAAGCGTACGGAGTCCCGGCGCTTCGCCGCGTCACCTGCCCACTCACCATAAATCGCGCGGTGGTAGTATGAGATCGCGTCCTGCGGTCTCCGTTCGGCAATCATCACGCGCGCCATCGCAAGGTTCACCGGGGCGGCGCTGCCATGGCTCAGCAACAGCGGTGTGAGCGCTTCCTCAGCGGCTGCCGCTCGCCGATCCGCGAGCAACGCGGACGCGAGCGCAACGGTGTATCGCACGGAATCGCGCGCCATGGCGTGTGCGCTGCCGAACCGGTCTATCGCGTCTTCCGTGTGATTTCCCGCGAGCAATCGGGTTCCTTCCTCGAACAGGCTCTCGGCGTGCGCTGACGTTTCGGTTCGTTCAATGCGGGCGAGCACGAAATCGAGGGAGAGAAAGGCGACCAGCACTCCGACGACGGCGGTGAGCGTGAGCAAGAATGTGTGCGGGCCGATGGAACCGTTCACGCGAGGTAGCTCACTCTCCATCTCGCCCCTCCTGCTCTTCCACGCCATAGGCACGGAGGACGTCGGGCAGCGTCACGATGCCGAGGAGCTTGTGGACGTTGGCGCGACTGACAACCGGCAGCACGTTGTGCTGCGTCTCCCCCATGCGCGCAAGCGCCTGTCCGAGCGGCTGGTCGGGATGGAGGTGGGCGAACTCGCCGGTGCGCTTCATGGCGGCGCGGCGCGATTCATCGAGGAGCTCGCGCACGGACATGCTTCCGTCCCCGTCCGCCACCGCTTCGGCAAGGTCCGATGTCCGCAGCATACCGAGGAATTCTCCGGCATCCGAAACCGCCCAGGAGCGCAGCTCGCTTGTCTCGACTCGTGTGAGGGCTTGCTGTACAAGCATCTCCGGCGCGAGAATCCCGGGTGCGTCGCGCAATGCTGTGGACACGGGAAGTGCACGCGAAGCAGCGCGATAGTGGCCGGTGGGGAGGTGTATTCCGTCCTGGTGCGCGAGCGCTTCATAGATTGGCGCGCGCTGGAGCCGCTGCGATATCCAGAACGCGACCATGTTCGAGATCATCAGCGGCACGATGATGGTATAGTCGCGTGTGACCTCGAAGATCATGATGACCGATGTGAGCGGCGTGCGGATGATGCCCGCGAACGCCGTTCCCATTCCGACCAGCGCGTAGGCGCCCGGCCCCGCGGTGCTGCCGGGCAGGAGTTGGTGCGCCACCTGGCCAACCGCCGCACCCATCATGGCACCGATGAACATGCTGGGCCCGAAGATTCCACCGGCATTGCCCGACGCGTAACACACGGACGTCGCCACGATCTTGAGGAGGCCGAACATCAGCACGACGCGCAGTGCGAGGTCGCCGCTCAGCACCTTGTCCACCTGGTCGTAACCGACACCGAGCATTGCCGGCACGTAGTAGCCGAGCAGACCGACGGTGACGCCGCCCACAACGGGCTGTATCCAGACGGTGGACTTCGGCATCCGCATGAAGCGCTGCCGCAGCGCGAGCAGCAGTTTCACGAAGCCAACGGACCCGAGTCCACCAACCACGCCCAGCGCGGCGTAGACGATGAACTCGACGGGATTCACGAGGTGATAGGGCGCCACGTGAAAGAGTGGCTCGTCCCCGAGGACGAGATGCAGGACCATCCACGCCGTGGTGGAGCTGAGGACGACGGAGCCGAGGATGGGCGCGTGGAGATCGCCCATGATCTCCTCGAGGGAGAAGAGCACCGCGGCGATGGGCGTGTTGAATGCGGCGGAGAGTGCGGCTGCCCCGCCGACCGGCACGAGCCATCGCACCTGGGCCTTGCTCAGTCCAAGACGGGTGGCAACGACCGATGCGATGCCGGAGCCGATGTGAACGGACGGTCCTTCACGTCCGAGTGCGATGCCGCTGGCGAGCGACGTGGAGCAACAGACGAACTTGCCGATGATGGTGCGCAGCGAGATACGCCCGTCATGAATGAAGATCGCGGCGCGGGTTTGCGGGATGCCGCTGCCGCGCGCGTCCGGAAAGACGCGATAGAGCAGATACCCCGTGACGAGCGAGCCAACGATGGGAGCGAGGATCCGGCGCCAGCCCGCGCCGCCAGCGGGATAGATATGCGACGCGAGGCGGCCGGTGAGCAGGATGAAGGCAACGACAACAGCGCCAACCAGCGCGCCGATCAGGACGCTCAGGACGAGCGAGAGCCGGTCTTCCTGCTTGCGCAGATCCTCGATGAGATGGGCGAAGCGCTCGATCAGCCGAACCCTGCCACCGAGTATTGTAGGCGCGACTTGCATGTCTCACGTTAGCGAGGTGACTATCGCGGGTGCAACCATTGGCATTGCCTGGGGCGGCTGTGGGCGTTTGCACGGGCGGTGCCATCGCGTTTCGTCACCTGAACGGGGGGATGGCGCTAGCTTGCATTGACTCACATTCGGCGCGGTGCACGATCGAAGCACATCGTTCCCAGCATATCGGTTGGCTCCGCGCATCGGTCCTCGGCGCGAATGACGGACTCATCTCGACGGCGAGCCTCGTGCTGGGCGTCGCCGCCGCCGGCACCTCTCGCTCATCGATTCTCGTCGCGGGAGTCGCGGGCCTCGTGGCGGGCTCGATGTCGATGGCGGCGGGCGAGTATGTGTCCGTGAGTTCGCAGTCCGACACCGAGCGTGCAGATCTTGCTCTCGAGCAACGCGAACTTTCGGCGAATGATGTTGGCGAGCGGGCGGAGCTCGCGGCCATCTACGTTGGGCGGGGACTCTCCCATGAGCTGGCCGTGCAGGTCGCCGACCAGTTGATGGCGAAGGACGCGCTGGGTGCGCATGCACGCGACGAGCTGGGATTCTCCCATGTGACGTCTGCTCGCCCGCTACAGGCTGCGGTGGCATCCGCGATATCCTTTGCACTCGGTGCGCTGCTGCCTGTGGTGGTGGCAATCGTGACGCCGCGCGAGCTCGTACCGAAAGTTGTGACGGGGTCCGCATTGGTGCTGCTCGCGGCACTAGGCGCGTTGGCTGCACGAGTTGGCGGCGCACCCATGGGCCGTGGAGCATTCCGCGTGATGTTCTGGGGCGCTTTGGCGATGGTGGTATCGGCGGTTGTTGGCAGCGTGTTCGGCGCGAGGTTGTAGGGCGCGCAGGTGCTGCGGAATCCTTGACCAGTTCGAACTCATCGGTAGCAGGGCCGTCACATGGGTGACGGGGGGTCATTCACGGCACCGCTTGTCCAGCGTCGAACAGCGACCGCGATAACCACACCGCCACCGAGCACGATGAGGAACGGCACCGCGTACGCGAGGATGTTGAAGCCGCTGGCCTTTGGCGCAAGGAGGATCCACTCGCCGTACTTCGACACGAAGTATGCCTTGACCTCGTCGGGCGTGCGACCCGCGGCGAGTTGTTCACGCACCACGCCCTTCATCGACTGCGAGAGATCCGACGGCGAATCCTGGATGGAGAGCCCCTGACAGACGGGGCACCGGAGCTCCGACGCCACCGCTGCAGTCCGCGCCTCGAGCCCGGAATCCCTCGGCGCCGCCGACTCGGTTGGGCGTGGCTGCTGTGCGCTGCCTGACTGAGGAGCGAGCAGCAGCATCGCAGCGACGATTACGGCCAGCGCGGATCTCACCGCGCCACCGGTACGGTGGCAATCGTTGCGAGAAGCGAATCGACCGTGCGCGTAATCTCGATCGCCGATGCGGGGCCCGTGATCTTCCGCACGATGCGCCCATCCGGTGCAATGAAGTATGTCTCGGGCACACCATACAGCCCGTAGTCGATGGCAGTCTGCGACTTTGGATCGTCCACGGAGGGATAGCTCTGCCCTCCCATCCGAGCGATCCATTCCGTTCCAGCCGACGTCCGATCCTGGTAGAGCGAGCCCACGAACTGTACGGGCTTGCCCGCGTAACGTCGGGCGACTTCCGTCAGTGTCACGTGCTCGTCGCGGCACGAGAGGCACCACGATGCCCAGAAGTTGAGCACCACCACGCGGCCACGCAGGCCCGCGAGCCGCACCGTGTCACCGATGGCGCGCGAGAATGGCGCTTCCCCTGGTGCGAACACCGCGAGTGCAAATTGCGGCGCAGGGTTTCCAGGAAGCGGTGAGGGAATGTCACGGGGATCGTGCGTGAGTCCGAACGCGAACAGTGCGACGACGGGAACGACAAAGCACATAGCGATGCCGGCGCGCTTCCAGTTCATGCCACACCTCCGCCGGTCGGGCGGATCGGCTCGATATTCACGATGCGCCGGCTCCCGCCGGGCCACGAGCCAACGAGGGCACCAATCACGATGACCCCGCCGCCGAGCCAGATCCAGGGCACGAGCGGCTCGTAGATGGCTTTCACGGTTGCACTACTGCCATCGGGCCGGAAGGACATGAGGTTGAGGTACAGGTCTCCGAGTGGCGTGCTGTGCACGTCGGGCGTGGGGACGGGCTGCTCGGAGCCGGGGTAGAAGTTCATGCGCGGCTCCATCATGCCGACGACGCGTTGACCGTCCATCAGCTCCATGTTTGCGCCAACGACGGAGCGCTGCTTCTCTTCGCGTCCCCATACCGTCGCGAGGCGCACCGTGTGCCCCGCGATGCTCAGTGTCTGCCCCGGTGTGAGTGTTGCCTCACTCTCGCGGCGCAGCGATGTGGATGCCGTGATTCCGAGCGCCACGAAGAAGATTCCGAAGTGCGCGATGTAGCCGCCGTAGCGGCGACGGTTGCCCCCGATGAGCCGCGCGAGCGCCAGACCGAACCATTCGCCATGCGCGCGCTGCCGTGCTCGTGCGCCGATCCAGAATTCACGGGCGTTGGCCGCCGCCGCATAGCCGACGAAGAAGAAGGCGGAGAGGCCATACAGGCCGCGCACGCCCATCATCACGCCGATGACGAGCAGGAGCACGGCGCCGGCCGCGGGGGGAAAGAGCTTGTCCCGAAGCTCGGCGCGCGACGCGCTCTTCCACGGCAACGCCGGTCCGACGCCCATGAGGAACAGGAGCGCGACGACCATCGGGAGCGCCATGCGATTGAAGAATGGCCCACCGACGCTCACCTTCACGCCGCGCACCGCTTCCGCGACGAGCGGGAAGATCGTGCCCACCAGCACGGTGAACATGAACGCGGTGAGAAACAGGTTGTTCAGCAGGAAGACGGTCTCGCGCGACGCCGCGGAGTCGAGCTTGCCGGTGGAGCGCAGCCCTTCGGAGTTTCCCGCCACCAATGCGATCGTTCCCAGGAGCACGATCGTGATGAACGCGAGGAAATAGTAGCCGATGGTCCCGGTGGTGAACGCGTGCACCGATGAGATGATTCCGGAGCGCGTGAGGAAGGTGCCCAGGATGGTCAGGACGAACGTACCGACGACGAGGTTGAGGTTCCACAGCTTGAGCATCCCGCGGCGTTCCTGCACCATCACCGAATGGAGAAATGCGGTGCAGGTGAGCCATGGGAGGAACGACGCGTTCTCGACGGGATCCCACGCCCAGTAGCCGCCCCATCCGAGCACTTCGTACGACCACCACATGCCGGCGATGATTGCCGCCGAAAGAAATCCCCATGAGGCGACGGTCCAGCTGCGATTGAGACGGATCCAGTCATTCGATCCTGCCTCGCCCGACAGTACCGCGCCTACCGCGAACGCGAACGGCACCGACATCCCCACGTAGCCGAGGTAGAGCAGCGGCGGATG
>JBDUCM010000176.1:0-10171 GCA_040003455.1 bacterium | reverse complement strand
ATCTCACCGAATTCTGGATGATCGAGCCGGAGGTCGCGTGGAATGACTCGGCGGCCAACATGCGGCTTCAGGAAGACTTTGTGTCGTACCTGGTGCAGCGCGTTCTGGAACGCCGCCGCGTGGAGCTCGCGGAACTCGAACGTGATGTCTCCAAGCTGGAGGGCATCAAGGCGCCGTTCGTCCGGCTGGACTACGGCGATGCGGTTGCGATCGTGCAGAAGAAGGGGAGCGCCACGGTGTGGGGCGACGACCTCGGCGCCGAAGACGAGGCACTCATCGTCGCCGACTACGATCGCCCTGTGTTCGTCATGAACTATCCGAAAGAGGCGAAGGCCTTCTACATGAAGGAGAATCCGGACGATCCGCGCACGGTCCTGTGCAACGATTGTCTGGCGCCCGAAGGGTACGGCGAGATTATTGGCGGATCACAGCGCGAGGATGACTACGACAAGCTCGTTGCGCGCATCAAGCACGAGGGACTGCCGATGGAGGCGTATGGTTGGTACCTCGATCTGCGTCGCTACGGCACCTTCACGCACGCAGGCTTTGGCCTTGGGCTCGAGCGCACGGTCGCCTGGATTTGCGGGCTCCAGCACATTCGCGAGGTGATTGCGTTTCCGAGGATGATGCACCGGTTGCGACCGTAATAGGGGATCGGTGTTTGTCGTCTGAGAAACCGCCGGATGTAAACGGAAACTGCCGGATACTGCGTGTTGCGGTATCCGGCAGTTTCTGGTCAGATCCGGCTTCTTCTCGAATGAAGAACAGCTGATCTAGGAACTCGACTTGATCTCGTCCCAGAGGGTATCAAGTACCTCGAGGCCGGCCGTACGCACGTCGATGCCTCGCGTTTTGGCCAACGCTTCGATCGCCTGGAATCGTGCGGCGAACTTGACGTTTGCCTTGTCCAAGGCAAGCGACGGATGCACGCCGAGCTTCCGCGAGAGGTTGACCACGGAAAAGAGCAGGTCGCCCAGCTCTTCCTCCAGCCTTGGGTCGGGCACGCCGTTCCCTGAAGCCGCTGCTCCCCGTGCCACCTCGGCACGGACCTCGGCGAGTTCCTCCTCGACCTTTTGGGCGGGGCCGGTGGCGTCGGGCCAATCGAATCCCACGCCGGCGGCGCGGTCCTGAAGGCGGAATGCGCGGTGCAGGGCAGGCAGGTCAACGGGGAGGCCGTCAACAATACTGTCGCGTTTCTTCGCCTTCATGGCTTCCCAGCTCTGGCGCTCACCGCCTTCATAAAGGTGAGGATGCCGGGATTTCATCTTCGCGAGGAAACCTTCTGCCACGTTGGTGAAGTCAAATGCACCACGCTCCTCAGCGACCACGCTGTGAAAGAGCACCTGTAGCAGCAAGTCGCCGAGTTCCTCACGCAATGCCGTGTCGCTGCCGGACCGAATCGCGTCATCCACTTCGTACGCCTCCTCGATCAGGTAGGGGCGTAGCGATTCGTGCGTCTGTGCGGCGTCCCACTCGCAGCGGGCGCGCAAGTCGCGCATCAGCGCCAGCGTTTCGTCCAGCCCGGGTTTTTCTTGCATCGCTCGGTGTGGCTTCCTATGTTTGTCAGTCTGCACATGATAGCCAATCGCGCCGTCCGATGACACGCGCCTGGGTCGACATCGACTTGGGCGCGTTGTGCCGCAACGGAGCTGTCCTTGCGGCTCGCGCCGGCGCGCCCATGCTGCCCATGGTCAAGGCCGATGGTTACGGATTGGGCGGCTTGCGGGCGGCGCTGGCGCTCGAGTCGCTGGACCCGTGGGGATTCGGCGTCGGTTCCGTTACGGAGGGCGACGAGCTCCGTCGTGGCGGCATTACGCGGCCCATTGTTGTCTTCACGCCCATCCTGCGCACCGAGATTGATGCCCTCCGGCGCGCCGACCTGACCCCCGCACTCGGCGATCCGGCCGTCATCGAGTCGTGGGCGCGCACTGGGCGCCCATGGCACCTGGCGGTGGACACGGGCATGTCGCGCGCAGGCATGCCGTGGCACCTCGTCGAGGGACATCGCGCCTTGCTCGAACGTGCGGCCCCCGATGGCGTGTTCACACACTTTCATTCGGCCGAGCGATTGGACGCCAGTCGTGCGCTTCAGGAGCAGCGGTTTGATGAAGCCTTGCGTGCGCTCCCGGTGCGGCCGGGTATCGTGCACGCCGAAAATGGCCCGGCTGTGGAACGTCAGGCGCCGTCCCCGTGGACACTGTTTCGGCCAGGGGTGTTTCTCTATGGCGTGGCGGCGTTTGAGGGGGGTGTTGTCCAGCCGGAACCAGTGGCGAGCGTACGGGCACGGATTGTCGAGCTTCGGACGGTCGCGGACGGAGAGACGGTCAGCTACGACGCCACATGGGCGGCGCGCGGGCCACGCAGGATCGCAACGGTTCCAGTGGGGTATGCCGACGGATATCGTCGCGCGCTCAGCAACCGGGGGGTCGCGCTCCTGCATGGGCAACGCATTCCGGTGGCGGGGGTGGTAACCATGGACATGACGATGTTCGACGTGACGGACTGCGAGGCGGAGCTCGGTGACGTCATCACCCTGCTCGGCCGGGACGGGGACGACGTCATCACCGTGACCGAGCTGGCGCGCCAGGGCGAGCTATCGCCATATGAGCTGCTGACCGGACTGCGCATGCGGTTGCCGCGCCGCTATCGGGCCGAGCTGGCTGCGGAGCCGGGTTCGTGAGTCGTCGTGCGGTAATTCTGATATTGGATGGCGTGGGGATCGGGGCGGCTGACGACGCGGCGGACTATGGGGACGCCGGTAGCGACACGCTGGGCAACATCGCGCGGGCCCGTTCCGGCCTGCACCTGCCCAACCTTCAGGCGGCCGGTCTGGGGAACATCGCCCCCCTGGAGGGCATCGACCCAACTTTGGCGCCAGTTGGTGCGTGGGGGATGATGCGACCCGCCTCCGCCGGAAAGGACAGCACAACGGGTCATTGGGAGATTGCCGGCCTGCACCTGTCGCGTGCATTTCCAACGTATCCGGGCGGTTTCCCGCCTGAGGTGATCACGGCCTTTGCCGAGGCTACGGGGCGCGGGGTGCTTGGCAACGTGGCGGCCAGTGGAACGGACATCATCGACCAGTACGGGGCCGAGCAGGAGCAGACGGGGAAGTGGATCGTGTATACGTCGGCCGATTCCGTGTTTCAGATTGCCGCGAATGAGGCGGTTATTCCATTGGCCGAGCTGTACGCGGCGTGCGAGATCGCGCGGAAGCAGCTCGTGGCGCCGCACGATGTCTCCCGGGTGATCGCACGGCCATTCGCGGGAACGGGTGGGCAGTACGAGCGCACGAAGAACCGGCGTGACTACTCGATTGCGCCACCGGGCGAGACTTTGCTTGACGCTCTTGCTGCTGCCGGGGTCCCTCGTGCGGGCGTGGGCAAGGTGGACGACTTGTTTGCGGGGCGCTCGATGACGGCCCGGCATACCGGTAGCAATGCGGAAGGGATCGACCTGATCCTCGCGTGGCTCCATGGACCGCAGGGTGGGTTGCTGTTCGCCAACCTTGTAGATTTCGATACGCTGTACGGCCATCGCGGCGACGTGGTCGGGTTCGAGCGCGCGCTGAGCGAGTTCGACAATGCTCTGCCGGCCATTCGCGCCGCACTCCGTGAGGACGATCTGCTCTTCATTACTGCTGACCACGGCAACGACCCAACGACGGGCTCGAGCGACCATGCGCGCGAGTGCGTTCCGTTGCTGGTGTTCGGACCGCAGGTCCATCCCGTGTTTGTGGGGGTTCGGGCCACGTTTTCGGACCTGGGGGCAACGGTTGCGGAGTGGCTCAACGTGGGATTTCGGGGCCTAGGCGTGTCCTTCCTGAACGTGCTCGAGCGCGGCGCGTGACGGTGCTTTCCGTAGACGAGCTGGCGCCCGGATCGCGTAGCTGGACGGTGCTGCGGGAGCGCGCCGCGTCGGCGATGGCGCATGCCTACGCTCCGTATTCCAACTTTCGGGTTGGTGCGGCCATTCTCGGCTCGGATGGCAGCGTGGCGGAGGGGTGCAACGTGGAGAATGCGTCGTACCCGGCCGGTATCTGCGCCGAGCGTGCTGCGGTGTCCGCGGCAATTTCGCGTGGTGTGCGTGATTTCAGGGCTATTGTTATCTGTACCGAGGCGGACAGTCCAACGCCGCCGTGCGGCATCTGTCGCCAGGTGCTGATGGAGTTTGCGCCAGATCTCGTGGTGCTCAGCGTCACGCGCGGCGGCGCAGAAGCGCAGTGGACCCTGTCGGATCTTCTTCCTAAGGCCTTTACCCCCACATCGTTGGGGCGCCGCTGATGCGTTCGCGCATCCACGGACGGAGTATGTGTAGTGTCTGATCGGAACTTCCGGGGCGCGGCTTTCGCGGCCCTGCTCATAGGCTTGCTGGTTGGCTGTTCGGAGCATGTCACCGGGTCACTCGGGTGCCCTGCGCTGTGCAGCGATCAAAGTGCGGACCTGCGTGATACGACGCTGTCGGCCGTGGTGGTGCTGGACACCACCTTCGCCGGGTTTCCACACCTTGGCGACTCGCGCGACATCACGTTGCTCAACCGTGGTGATACGGCCGACGTCCGTATCGTGGCGCGGTACGATTCGCTGCCGTCGGCGTACTTCCTTGGTACCGCCACTGCCGACAGCACCATCCGCCTTGTGGACAGCGCGGTCTACCAGTTCCGCATTGATTCACTCGTCTCCAAGACGACGCAGCCGATCACGATTGATGCGTTCGACGTGGACACGACGGCGAGTGACACGGTGACGAGCGCACTTGTTCCGCTGTTCCGGCCGGACCGGCTACTGGGCTCGCGGACGTTTCAGCCCGCAGAACTGCTCGACACCCTCCGCTTGCCGCTCAACAATGCCAAAGTGTTCGCCAAGGTGCGAGACACGTTGCGGCTACGGATAGGCCTGCGTGTTCGTGGCACTGGATCCGTAAAGCTGGCCGTGCTGGGCAACACATACGCGCCGCGAGTGATATTTCGCGTGTCCGCCGACACGTCGGTGCATCCGGATACGGTGTTGCCGCGTTCGAAGACGCCGGCCAACGAGGACAACATCAGCAACGCGCTGAGCATGTTTCCCGTAGTCGCGGCCGGCGCGCTTGCCCGTCCTCCGATAGGCACGTTCACCATCGGCGGCATTTCCGGGTCGCGATCGTACCTGCGATTCGATATTCCGACCATCATTCTCGACTCGGTGCAAGTCATTCGAGCGTCGTTGATACTCACCCAGCGGCCGGCCCGGGGTACCGGGGCCGTAGCCGATTCGGTGACCATGTACACCCAGCCAGTCCTGGCCGCACCCACGGTCACGGACATTTTCACTGCCGCCACGTTCCTGGGCGGGCAAACGGTGTATGGCGTGGATACGCTCAGGCTGGCGCCGCGCGACAGCGGGTTGCGCAGTATCGAACTGGTGAATCTCGTTCGCTTCTGGAAAGCGGTAGGCACCGCCAATGCGTCTCGCTCAATCGTGTTTCGCTCGCCGGACGAGGGCAGGACGCCGGGTGAGCTCAGTTTCTACTCGATGGAGGGCCCCACCGCGGTTCGCCCGAAACTCCGTCTCACTTACGTGCCGCGCCGCGGCTTCGGGATACCGTGATCATGCGCACCTCCATTCGCTTCGTCATTGCCGCGCTGCTCATCCTGCCCAGGATGGCGGTTGCGCAGGGTACGTTGAGCACGTTGGGTTTTGGCTACCCCAGTGGACAATTGAGCACGCGCTCGCTCGGCACCGGAGGCGCAACGGGTGAGATCGATCCCTTGTCCGTCTCCAATCCGGCGTCCCTTTCCGGGTTTGGCGGGTCTGCGTTGTACTTCCAGATTGAGCCGGAATACCGGACGCTGCACGTGGGCACTGGCTCGGAACACACGTCGATTGCCCGCTACCCGCTCGTGGTCGCGTCCATTCCGCTGACGGAAACCTTCATGCTGGGCCTCAGCTTCTCGAACCTGCTTGATCGAAGCTTCGAGACCACCACGCGCATCAATCAGCAGGTGGGCGACACCACGCTGGCCACCACGAGTACGTTCAAGAGCGATGGCTCCATCGGCGACGTTCGTGTCGCGCTGGCGTGGACGGCGCTGCCGTGGTTGCACTTCGGCGTGTCGGCGCACGCCATTTCCGGCGACAACCGCGTGAAGAACACCCAGAAATTCGATGACAGCACGCGCTTTGCGCTATTGACCGATACGGCGACGGTTGGCTACACCGGCAATGCCTACACGGCTGGCTTTGAACTACTGGCCGGCCAGCAGTTCAGCTTTGCCGGATCGTATCGGAGAGGCGGGCCCCTTTCGTTGAAGCGCGGTGACACCACGTTGACGAACGCCCACGTGCCGGACCGGCTGGCGTTCAGTGTTGCGTATCTTGGCATCCGCGGCACCGCCATCGCGTTCCGTACGGCAAAGGACAGTTGGTCCAACATGGCCGGACTCGGTTCGACCGGGGTGTACATAACGGATTCGTGGGACAGCAGCGTTGGCGCGGATGTTCTCGGACCGCGCATAGGAGAGCGAAGCGTACAGTTCCGCGCTGGCGCCCGGTGGCGTACGCTGCCCTTCGGGCTTGCGACGTCGAGCATCTCCGAGAAGAGTTACTCCCTCGGCCTCGGCACCACGATGGCGCGAGGGAGGGCGGCGTTCGACGTCGCAGGTATTCGCGCTACGCGCGACGCCGGCGCAAACCTCTCCGAGACGAGCAACACGCTCAGCATCGGCGTCACCGTGCGTCCCTGATTCAAATGACCGAGCTCGCTCCGCCTCCGGCAGACGCGCCGGTCATCCTCGTTGCCGACGACGTTCCCGCGAACGTGGAATTGTTGTTTGACCAACTGCACGTTCTGGGTTTTCGCGCGATCGCGGCCTATGACGGGCCTTCGGCGCTGACGGCGTGTTCCGAACACATGCCCGACCTGTGCATCCTCGACGTGTCGATGCCGGCGGGCGATCTCGGGGTTGATGATCGTTCCACCGGCTTCGAGGTATGCCGGCGCATCAAGCGCGATTCACGGACGGCGCGCATTCCCGTCATCTTCGTCACGGCGCTCAACGACACGACCGACCGGGTGAAGGCGATTGAGGCTGGGGGGGACGACTTCCTTACCAAGCCGCATAACCGGCTGGTGCTGGGCGCACGGGTGCGATCGCTCCTGAAGCTCAAGGCCGCCACCGACGCACTCGAAGAAAGCCTCCGCAAGCAGAAGGAGCTCGAGAAGGTACGCGACGATCTCATGAAGATGATCGTGCACGACCTCAAATCGCCCCTCACGTCCATCATCGGCGCCATGGAAATGCTGATGGACGGCGACTTCGGCGTGCTCGGCGCGGAGCAGCGTTCGGCCCTCGGCGACGCCGAAACGCGCGCCGAGGATTTGCTCGCCCTGATTGAGGACCTTCTTGAGGTGGCGCGCCTGGAGGACACACAACTCGCGCTGCACCTCACGCCAACAGCACCCGGTGCGTTGTTGACAGAGGTGCGCCACGAGTGGGAGATCCGTTCGCAGCAGGAAGGCGCAACGGTCCAGATCGAGGTCGCGGACGATGCCCCGATCATCGATGCGGACCACGCGTTGATCAAGCGGGTGTTCGGCAACCTCGTCCAGAACTCGCTCACGCATTCGGGGCGGGCAGTCACGGTCACGTTGGGTGCGCGCCGAGAGACCGAGGGCACGCTGTTTACCGTGGCGGACGATGGCGTTGGCATTCCGGTGGAGTACCACGACATCATCTTCCGGAAGTTCGAGCAGGTGAGAACGCCTCACATCCCACGCGTCCGCAGTTCCGGGCTGGGGTTGGCGTTCTGCAAGCTCGTCGTGGAGGCACATGGCGGTCGCATCTGGGTGAAGAGCGGCGGCGAGATGATCGGAAGCGCCTTCCACTTCTGGCTGCCGCTCCATCCACCCTCGCGGCTGGCCTCGTTGGTCACTCCTTCCACGCCGCGGGACCGATGACGGACACCATTGCTCCAACCGTCTACGTGGAGACGTACGGCTGCCAGATGAACGTGAGCGATTCCGAATTGATGATCGGGAAGCTCGAGGCGGCCGGTTACCAGTCCGTGGACTCGCCGGACGGCGCCGACGTCATTCTCGTGAATACCTGCGCCATTCGCGACCACGCGGAGCAACGCGTGATCGGGCGGCTGGGTGAATTGAAGCGGCACATGAAGAAGGGCGCCGTGGTTGGAGTCACCGGTTGCATGGCGCAGCGGCTCGGCCCCCAACTGCTCGAGAAGGCGAAGCATGTGTCGCTCGTGATCGGTCCGGATGGATATCGGGCGCTTCCGCAACTTGTGGATGGCGCGCTCCGTGGCGAACGGGCCATCGCAACGAGCTTCGACCTCGAAGAGCACTACGAAGATTTTACTCCGCGTCGGTTCGACAAAGTCAAGGCGTGGATCCCGGTGCAGCGCGGATGTGATTACCGGTGCACCTACTGCATCGTGCCAACCACGCGCGGATCCGAGCGCAGCCGGAAGCTGGACGACGTGGTGCGCGAGACGCATGGAGTGGTGGCCGACGGCATGAGCGAAGTGGTGCTGCTGGGCCAGACGGTGAATTCATACACCGACGGCACGCACGACTTCGCCGATTTGCTGCGCGCGGTGGGCAGCGTGCCGGGCATTCGTCGTGTGCGATACACCAGTCCGCACCCCAATGACTTCAGCGATCGGGTGATCGCTGCCATGGCGGAAGTGCCAACGGTGTGCGAGCACGTGCACCTGCCCATGCAGAGTGGCTCCTCGAGCATGCTCAAGCGCATGCTGCGCCGCTACACGCGGGACGGGTACCTCGAGTGTGTCGATCGCATTCGCAAGGCGATTCCCGGTGTTACGCTGACTACGGACATCATCGTCGGCTTCCCTGGCGAGACGGACGCGGAGTTCGAGGATACGTTGAGCGCCGTGCGCGAGGTCGGCTTTGCCGACGCGTATACGTTCATCTTCTCGCCACGAGACGGCACGCCTGCCACGCGGATGCCGGCAGAACTTTCGATTCCCGCGGAGGTGGCGAGCGAGCGTCTTCAGCGCCTTGTCGAAACGGTTCGGTCGCTTACCCGCGAACGGAACATGGGATTGCTCGGCACGCGTCACGAGGTGCTGATCGAGCGTGAGGCCAAGCGCGGTGAATCGATGCTTCTTGCGCGCACGCGTGACTTCAAGTCCGTTCTTGTTCCGGGCGACGCGAGCATGCTGGGCCAGTACTACACGGTGGAATTTACCGGGACCACTGGGTCGACGTTTACGGGCAGCATCGTTCGTGAGCGGCAACCGCTGCCGATGGCGGGATAAGCACCGCGATCCGTCCTCGGTCATCCGTTTTCCGTCGCGAGTTTGCCAACCAGTTTTCCGTTTTCCGTTTTCCGTTTTCCGTTTTCCGTTCTCCGTGATTCGTCGTTCGTCCGTTGAGCGAGCAACGGAACACGAACAACTGGTGACTGACAAGGGATAGGAAGACACCAATTGACCCATACGGAAAGGCGTTGCGGTCCTCGTGAAATACTTCGTTCGATACCTCGCGCCCGTCCTGGCGTGCTCGCTGGCGCTAGGCTCTGCCGCGGCCCAGCAATCCGGTGACATTGTCCACGGCGACCTTGGCAGGAAAGCCGACAGCCTTCTCAGCAAGGCCGCCGCTGTGGGCTTCTCAGCCGTCGTGCTGATCGCCAAGGGCGACACCATTCTGCTGCGGCATGGGTATGGCTGGGCCGATCGGGGGCACAAGATTCCTTTCCGCCCGAATACCATCTTCGACGTCGGGTCGATCACCAAGCAATTCACCGCTGCCGGCATCCTGGCCCTCGAGGCCCAAGGCAAGCTCTCGCTTCAGGACCCCATCAGCCGGTACTTTCCCAACGCTCCCGCGGACAAAGCCAGCATCACGCTGCATCAGGTCATGACCCATTCGGCCGGCTTCGACGAAGACTTCGGTCCCGATTACGCCGTGATGACGCGAGACTCCCTGATGGGTCTCGTCATGGCCAGTCCACTGAAGTTCGAGCCAGGGAAGGGGTGGTTGTATTCCAATGCGGGGTACAGCCTCATGGCGACGATTCTGGAGAAGGTGTCTGGCGTGCCGTACGAGACATTCCTTCACGACCGCCTGTTCGGTCGGGCCGCCATGGCGACCACCGGGTACAACATCCCCCACTGGGACCTCACCCGGTTTTCCCGCGGATATGGATCGA
>JBDUCM010000056.1:0-31996 GCA_040003455.1 bacterium | reverse complement strand
CGATGACCTCCGTGCGATGGTGAGCGCCAATCTGCAGCGCCGCCAGAGCGAAATTCCGGCGGCGGAATCGGTCATCGCCCAGGAAGTCGAGAGCTTCTGGCAGTGGGTCGCTGGCTTGGCCGCCGTGCCGGTGGTCATGCAGCTGCGCGAGGAAATGAATCGCGTTCGCGAGCGGGAACTGTCTATTGCCCTGCGCCGGTTGCGGGACCTCTCCCCCGAACAACGCGCGGTCGTGGAGCGCTTTGCGCAATCGTTGACGAACAAGTTTCTGCACGAACCGTCCGTCCGGTTGCGGGCTGCGGCAGCCAATGGACGTGGGCTCGGTGTGGTGGACGCGGCACGGTACCTCTTTGCCCTGGACGAACGGGACGCGGAACCTTCCCATCCGCCGCATGACGAAGAGCTCCCTCTCAACTCACACGATTCCAAATGAACACGGCGCTGATCACGGGTGGGGCAGGGTTCATCGGTTCGCATGTTGCTGAACGATTCCTTGCCGAAGGATGGGCGGTGCACATTCTGGACAACCTCATCACAGGCAAGCGCGAAAACATCCCGGTGGGAGCAACGTTCCACGAGGCGGACATTCGGGACGTGGCGTCCGCTGCCCTGGTGAAATCGCTCGAACCAACCGTCCTTGTGCATCTCGCCGCGCAGATGGACGTCCGAAAGAGTGTCGCCGAGCCGGTGTTTGATGCCGAAACCAATGTGGTGGGCTCGCTCAACCTGCTCGAGGCGATTCGTCATCACTCACCGCGGACGCGCATCGTGTTTTCGTCCACGGGCGGGGCCATCTACGGCGACTATACCACGCCGCCGAACCTGGAATCGTTCGAGAAGAACCCGGAATCACCGTACGCCATCGCCAAGCTCGCAGTGGAGAATTACCTCGCCTACTATGGCCGAGTGCACGGCGTGCAGTCTGCCGTCGTGCGCTATGGCAACGTCTACGGACCTCGGCAGGATCCGCACGGGGAGGCCGGCGTCGTGGCAATATTTTGCGGTCGCATTCTCGACGGTCAGCCGCTCACGATCTTTGGCGACGGGAAGCAGGTGCGCGATTACGTGTATGTTGCCGACGTGGTCGACGTGACATGGCGCGCAGCCACGCGCGATCTCCCGCCTTCAGGCCTGCTCGATGCGCGCGCGTTCAACGTTGGCACGGGCGAGCCCACCGACGTCCTGCGGCTCGTCGCGGTATTGACGCAGGCATCAGGCACCAGCGTTCCCGTGATTCATGCCGCTGAGCGTCCGGGAGAGCAGCGCACGTCGTATCTGGATGTAAAAAAGGCGGCAGCGCAACTCGATTGGCGGCCGCGGGTATCGCTCGAAGAGGGTTTGTCTCGCAGTTTTGAGTGGTTTGCCGCGCGGCACGCGGCCAAGTCGCAGGCCTCACACCAGGAGATTGCGCGATGATGCTGCAAGTGGCCGGGGCAGTGCCGACTTCGGCGAAGGAACTCGTTCTGAACGCAAGCACGGAAACTCAAGTCGTGCTTGGCATTCTCATCGTGTTGTCGCTGGTGAGCTGGGCGATCATGATTGGTGTGGGCCGGGCAATGTCCAGGTCGCTCAAGCAGTCCACCGCGTTCGTGCGAGAGGTCGAGCGCGCATCGCGGGTTGCCGCCGCCAGCGAAGCATCGCGACATACGCAACCGAACGCTGCCCAGCGACTCTACGTTCGTGCCCTGCAATTCGTCGGCGGCGACGCGGTTCGACCGCAAAGCAACGATGGGTTTGCCGAAAGCGCGGTGGTGCGCGAGTCGCCGCATGCCGCCGCGTCGCGCGTGGAGACACTTCGGCTGGTGCTCGACGCGGAGTCACTTGGCGAGCGCGATCGACTTGGTCGCTTTCTTCCGTGGCTGGCCACGATCGGATCCGCAAGCCCGTTGATCGGGTTGCTCGGAACCGTCCTCGGCGTCATCAGTGCCTTTCTCGGGATTGCCACCCAGGGATCGGGAAACCTGTCTGCGGTCGCGCCTGGCGTCGCCACGGCCCTCATCGCCACGGCGGCGGCATTGTCCGTCGCCATTCCGGCAACGTTCGGATACAACATTCTCGCAAGCCGCCTCAATCGGCTGGACAACCT
This sequence comes from bacterium, assembly GCA_040003455.1. Classification (GTDB taxonomy): domain Bacteria; phylum Gemmatimonadota; class Gemmatimonadetes; order Gemmatimonadales; family Gemmatimonadaceae; genus AG11. The sequence goes on along the minus strand of JBDUCM010000056.1, from coordinate 29,910 downwards.
CCTCGAGGGGTTTGGCACCACAGTGATTGCAATGCTCGTGCACGAGGGGCGCGTCTAGCGTGCGACGTCGCCGCGAAGGCTTGCCGCTGAACGCGGAGATCAACGTCGTGAGCCTCATCGACGTGATGCTCCTCCTGCTGGTCATCTTCATGATCACCGCGCCAATGATGCAGGGCGGTGTCGACGTCGCCCTGCCGAAATCCACGTCCAAACCGCTCGAGCCGAAGAGCGGACTTGTCGTGACGGTTGACAAGAACACCAACATTTATGTCGACGAGACCCGGATGTCACTCTCCGAATTTCGCTCGGCATTTCGAACGTTGGCATCCAAGCGCCAGCATGATGGCGTGTATCTCCGCGGCGACGAAGGCGTGCCGTATGGCATCGTGATGCAGGTGCTGGCCATCATGAACGCCGCCGGCGTCGGTGACGTGGGGCTGATGACCGAGCCGGAGCCGCCGAAGTGACCGCAGTAGCGGCGCCGCGCGACTTTTCGCTTCGCGTGCCTTTCGCCGCGTCAGCGGTGCTGCACGTCGCCGTGATCGCCGCATTCTTGTTGTTCCGCGCATCGCCGCACCCACCGTCTGCACCCGTGTATCGGGTGAATCTCGTGGCCGCCGCCGCCGGCCCACGGCAGATTGGCGAAGTGAAGCCTGACGTTCCGACGCCCGCCCCCACACCCACTCCGCCTGCCGCGCCACTATCGCGCGAGACACCGGAGCCGGAACGGATGAAGGCGCCGTCCAAGGCCGCTCCCGTTCGCAAGCCGAAGATTGCCACGCCCAATGCTGCTCCGGCGTCCGCGAAGCCGACCGAAACGCCCGTTGCCGGCGGCGGACCAACGGGTGGGCGCGGGGCCGACGTCGCCAACGTCAATACGGCCGGGATCGACTTTCCGTATCCCGTGTACCTCCAGAACGTCGTGCGCCAAATTGCCTTGCAATTCAAGCCATCGGCGAAAGGGGCACTCACCGCCGAGGTTACCTTCATGATTCGTCGCGACGGAAGTGTGGCCGGCGTTCGCATCACCCGGCGGTCTTCCGTGTATTCCTTCGATCAGGACGCCCTCGCCGCGATCGAACTCGCGTCACATGCCTTCGGCATACTGCCGACGGGGTTCAAAGATGACGTGCTTCCGGTGATCTTCAGCTTCGACCCACGGCTCATCCACTGACAGCAACCATGAGACACCGCCGCGCGCTGATCGCGCTGCTTTTCCTTTCCAGTCCGCTTGCTGCGCAGGATACCACGCGCGGAGTTCGCATTGGCCTGACGTACGATCCAGGGAGCAAGCCCGGGGTTATCGTGCTTCCGTCAAAGGGTGCTGGCACGGACTCAATCCGCGCCATCGCGCAGCGGGACCTCGACGCGGGCGATCGCGTCGGCGTCATCGTGCTGGACGCGGCGGCGACGAGCGACGCGACCCGCGCCTCCGCGCCGAATTGGGCTGTGCTCGCGAAACTCGGCGCGGCGGCCGCCGTGCAGATAACGCCCACGGCCACGGGATTCCACCTCGCCGTGTACAATGTGGCAACCCGGCAGACGGCGCTCATTCGAGACTATGTTGCGCCTGCAATGACGGAAATGCGGCCTTGGCGCGCGGCCTTGCACGGCTTGTGCGACGATCTCGAAGAATCGCTCACAGGCACCCGCGGTATTTCTCGGACGCGCGTGCTCTTCGAACGCGGCAAGCGAATCTGGGTTGTTGACAGCGATGGCGAGCAGTCGTCGCCGCTCACGGAGGTAGGCACCGCCGGGTCACCGGCATGGCACCCGAGCGGTTCCATGATCGCATACTCCAATCTCATCCCGTCGCAGATTCTCGTTCAGGATCTCACGACCGGTCGAGCGCGGACGCTGGCCAGCGGAAACGGGGTCTTCATCTCGCCTACCTTCACGCCCGATGGGTTGAATGTCGTATACGGGCACGGCGTGGACGATGGCGTAGATATCTTCAGTATCGCATTGGCGGGTGGCCCCGGACGGCGGCTCTCGGTGGGTCGTGGAACGGACAACGTGCAGCCGACGTTCAGTGCGGACGGGCGGCACATCGCCTTTACATCGGGGCGACCAGGTCACCCCGAGATCTATACCATGGATGCTGATGGAACGAACGTCGACTTGCTCACACCGCTGGAGTTCGGCGAGAATGCCTATCGTGCCAGCCCGGATTGGTCGCCAGATGGCCGGAGCGTCGCGTTTCAATCCCGTATTGGTGGCATCTTTCAGATCATGACCATCGGCTTGCGGGATCGCGGGCTCAAGCAACTCACCAGTGACGGCCAGAACGAAGAGCCCTCATGGGCGCCGGATGGCCGTCATCTGGTGTTCGGCTCCAACCGCGGCGGCGTCAAGCAGCTGTGGGTGCTCGACACCGAAACGGGACGCGCCCGCCAACTGACGCGAGGTGCGGCTGTTCGGAATCCTTCCTGGTCGCCTCGTCTCTCGTCAAGCTCGTGACAACCAACAGCCGCCGCAGGCCATCCCTACCATCACGGAGACCCGCATGACGCGTCGCACCGCCGTTCTTTCATTCGCCGTTGTGCTCGCCGTCGGTGGGCTCGACGCCTGCCGCAAGAAGCCGGAGCCGGATCCTGTCCCTGCCGCTTCCCCCGCCACCGACCCCAATGCGCAGCGTCGGGCCGATTCCATCGCCGCTGCCAATCTCGCGACCAGGCGTCGTGCCGACTCCATCGCGGCGGCCGATGCCGCTGCAGCGGCCGCGAAGGCGGGCGATGAAACCAAACGGACATCGGCCGAGTTGGCGCAGATTCTCGCGCAGAAGGTGTACTTCGACTACGACAAGGACGTTCTTCGCGATGACGCCCGCGCTGTACTCGACGCCAAGGCACCCATTCTCATCGCGAATGGCTGGGTGTCGCTCAGCGTTACGGGCCACACCGACGAGCGCGGCACAGCGGAGTACAACCTCGCGCTTGGCCAGCGGCGCGCGGCGCAAGTGAAGCGATATCTCGAAAGCAAAGGCGTGCCGGAGAATCGGATGTCAACGCAGAGTATGGGCGATTCGCAGCCGGTCGCTCAGGGCACCGACGAGGCGTCGTACCAACAGAATCGACGCGCGGAATTCGAATTTCCCGCCAACGGGGGCGCGCTCGTGCGCCCGAAGTCATGACGCGCGCGGGTAGGTACGCGCCTCTCCTTGCCGTTGTTCTTGCCGGCTGCCTTGCTTCCAAGAACGATGTGGTGCTGCTGCAGAGTACCATGCAGACCGAGTTCCGCACCATGCGCGATCAATCCGCGCAGGCCGCGGCCGCAGAGCGGGCACACATCGACCAGGTTTTGGCGCAGATCTCACGAGAGAACGACTCCGTGCGAGCGTTGAGCGTTCGGCTCGCAAAGCTCCAGAGCGACATGCAGAACGATCACTATGAGATGGGGCGACAACTGCTCCAGATTCAGGAGCTCACCGGCCAGAGCCAGCGTCGCATTCAGGAGCTGCGCGCATCGTTGGAGGATCGGGCGCAGGCGGCCGGGAGCACCGCGCCGCCGGATTCCGCGCATCCAGCGCCCGGCGGTCCCGGGCCCGCCCAGCTGTTCCAATCTGCGTACGATCAATTGCGCCGCGGCAGCACCGCGACCGCTCGCAGTGGCTTCGAGGAGCTGCTCCGTACCTACCCGACCTATGAAGACGCCCCCGAGGCAATGGTCTACATTGCGGAGACGTATGCGGCGGAACGGAACCAGGTGGCCGCTGACTCGGTATACGGGCTCGTAATCAAGCAGTTCCCCAAGTCGCCGAAGACGGCGACAGCACTCTACAAGCAGGGACTTTCCCTTCAGGCAGCCGGCAAGACTGCAGCTGCCCGAGCGGCGTTCGACAGAATCGTGAAGGAATTTCCACGCTCGGACGAAGCGGAGCTTGCAAAGGCGCGGCTTCGATCACTCGGTAAGTAGACACGGAGCAGACGACGATGAGTACCTCGGCCGAGATGCCGTTTCTCGACCATCTGGAAGAGCTGCGCTGGCGCATCATCTGGGCGCTGGGGGCACTCGTCGTGGGCGTCATCGTCGCGTTCGTCCTGGTGCTGAAGTTCGACTTGCTCACGTGGATGCAGGGTCCGATTCTGCCATTCCTGCACGGTCACAAGCTGGTCTACACCCATCCAGGTGACGGCTTCTCGATCCTCATGCAGACAGCGATCATCGTTGGTATCGTGATCGCGCTGCCGGTCATCATTTATCAGGTCTGGCTGTTCCTGTCGCCCGCGCTGCACCGGCACGAAAAGAAAGTCGTGATGCCTGTCATTGCCGGCGTGGTGTTTCTGTTCATTTGCGGAGCCGCATTGGCGTGGTATTTCGTCCTGCCCATGACGCTGAAGTTCTTTTTCCAGCTGGGCGATCGGGCGTTCGAGCAGATGATTACCGTGTCCGAGTACTTCGGCTTCGTCACCAGTATGGTGCTGGCCATGGGCGCCGTCTTCGAGTTGCCCATTGCCATCCTGCTCCTGTCGGCGTTCGGACTGGTGACGCCGCAGTTCCTGGCAAAGTTCCGCCGTCACGCCGTACTCGGGTCATATGTGGCCGCGGCGATCATCACTCCGGGAGATCTCTTCCTGACGTCGATATCGCTCATGATACCGCTCTACCTGCTGTATGAGCTGAGTATCGCGCTGTCGTTTCTGGTCTTCAGGAAACGACTGAAGAAACGGCGCGAGGAAGAAGCGGCGGAAGCGGCTGCGGCAGCCGAGGACGGCGGAGTCGTGGAGTGAAGTTCGTGCGTTGCCTGTTGCTCGTCCTTGTCGCACTGATGGGCGTTTCATGGGCGGTGCGGGCGCAGGTTCCAACACGGTCGCCTGTGCGCCCCCCGGTCACGCGTGCCGATTCCCTTCGCGCGAAAGCCGATTCGCTGAGGCCGAAAGGCGATACCGCGTCGGCGAAGGACACCGTAGCGCGGGCAAACTTCGTGGAGCCCGACTCCGTGATGCAACGCCTTCAGGGGCTGAAGGGCTACACCGTCACTCAATATCAGGGCGGTACGATCACCTTTGATGCGGTAAGTCGCGCCATTGAACTGGCGAAGCACGCCATCGTGGTGCGGGATTCGCAACTCGTGAAGTCCGACACCATCAAGTACAACGGCACGGGGAGCAGCATCCGCGTGGGCAGCGACTCGAACAAGCGGAACAACGTCTTTGCGGCGCCAGGCCAGGCACCCGTGCTCAGCTCAGGATCGGGCAGCTACAACATCGAGTCGCGCCGTGCGTCCGTCGGTGGTGTGAAGACGAGCATCCCGGAGAATGGGCAGACGCTCAACATTACCGGTGAGCGAGTGGCCATCGCGGCGGGAAAGGATTCCGTCCGCAGCGCGAACGACGCCACATACTATCTGCAGAACGGCACTGTAACCGCGTGTGACGATTCGGTTCCGGACTACTATTTCAAGGCCAACGAGATCAAGCGAACGGGCTCATTCGTCGTCGCTCGCCCCGCCGTCTTGTACATCGGCGATGTCCCTGTGATGTGGCTCCCTTTCCTGTTTCAGGACATCCGGAACGGGCGCCACAGTGGCATCATCGCGCCCAATATCGGCGTGAGCGATTTCATCAGAAACAGTCCGTCATACCGCCGCAATGTGGAGGGCATCGGCTACTACTTCGCGATTTCGGACTACATCGATGCCCAGGCCTCGTTCGATTGGCGCAGCGGAGCGGGCGAGGCGCTACAGGGCGACCGGGGCTACACGCGCTACAACGGCGAGATGCGCTATCGGTGGCTCGAGAAATACGTCGACGGAAGCCTCGCGCTGAGCCATACCAACACAGGCGATCAAACCAATACGGCGATCAGCTGGGCGCATCGCGAAGCCTTTACGAAGAACAGCGCCCTGTCAACGAACATCAACTACGTCACGAGCACGTCGCTCCAGCGGCAGACGACGGTCAACCCGTACTCCGCGCTCGCCACGATCTCGTCCCAAGCCAACTACCAGCAGAAGCTCGGGCCGGCACAGGTCAGCCTTGGGTTCAACCAGAAACAGTACCCGGGCCGATCGCAGCTCGACCGGACGTTTCCAACGGTGAGCTTCACCACGAGCGCGATCTCGCCCGTCAGTTGGCTCACGTGGACGCCCTCAGTGAACTACACGTCCACGTTGTCGAGCGGGATCGATCAGCCCACATCGCTTGGTTTGCTACAGCGCCTCGGTAAGACGGCGGCCGGCATCGACACGATTTTCGGGGACACACTGAAGCGCTCCGCGACGACGAGCTCGCTCAACTTCGATTCACCCATTCAGGTATTCGGCTACAACCTCGGACAGTCGATCTCCATCAGCGCTGCGCACAACGATTTTCCCGAGCGCGCCATCGTCTCCGACGTTGTGACGGGCGAGCCGACGGAGCGTATCTACGCGCAGACCTACAAGACGGAGATCAACTACAACCCGCAGTTCACCCTGCCCCCCGTGGCGCGAAACCTGTTCAATCTGTCGCCTTCCGTTGCCCTGTCGAATGTGGATGGCGGTCCACTGTGCGTTCGCAACGAACGCACGGGCGGCAAGTTCGTCTGCCAGTCGAAACGCCTCACCTATGGGTTGTCTGCGGCGCCCACATTGTTCGGATTGTTCAGCGGGTTCGGCCCGTTCACGCGCCTTCGCCATTCCATCTCGCCCACCTTCGGCTACACGTATTCGGGTGCGCGCGATGTGAGCGACGAATACCTCACGGCACTCGGGCGCACACGCTACAGCCCATCAGGTCGCTCGGACTATCTGCCGGCGTTGGCCCAGAATGCCCTTTCTTTCGGCCTGTCCACCAACATCGAAGCCAAGCTGCGCTCACCGAACGACTCCAATCCGGAAGCTGGTGAGAAGATCAAGCTGGTATCGCTGACCTTTACGTCGCTCAACTACGACTTCGAGCGCGCACGCTTCACGCACAAGGCGTCAAGCGGGCTCACTACGCAGGACTTCGGCTACAACCTTCGCTCCGACCTGCTCCCCGGCATCGACATTGGCGTGAACTATTCCCTCTTCCAGGGATCCAACGTCAGCGATACGGCCGTCTTCAAGCCCTATCGGGAGCGCATCACCGGTTCCTTCTCCTTCAGCAACTCCAACAATCCACTCGCGGTATTCGCCAAGATGTTCGGGAAGTCGGATGCGTCCAACACACTAACGTCGGAGCGCAATCAGCCGCCGCAGGACGACCCGTACGCCCGTCAGGTGGCGTCGCAGTCGGTGGCTGGCCGCGCGGCGCGTACCGCGGCTTTCCTTCCCACGGCCACGCAGGGGTGGCAGGCATCGTTCACGTTCACCTCTGCACGCCAACGGCCACCCACAGGCAACCTGTCCAATGTGGTGGCGTTCGATCCTGCCACGCGCTGCACGCAGTTCAATACGGTGCTGCTCAAGCTGCAGTATGATCAGTGCGTGGCGAACCAGCGTACCAATCCGTCTCCCGACACCCCCATCACCTCAGGACTGGTCGGCTCGCCGATCTACCTGACGCCGCCGACCACATCACTCGGCAGCAACGTGAACTTCAATCTGACGGAGCACTGGGCGGCGACCTGGCAGACGCAGTACGATTTCGAGGCGCACAACTTCGCGAGCCAGATCGTTTCGTTGTCGCGCGACCTGCATGATTGGCGTGCCATCTTCGCCTTCACGCAATCGCCGAACGGCAGCTTCGCCTTCAATTTTCTCATCTCCCTCAAGGCCGAGCCGCAGTTGAAGTTCGACTACCACAAGTCCACCTTCCGGAACGAAGGGTTCCAGTAGCGCGGCGCGGCGTCTCACACAGTATCCGCGCGAGTCACTGAGCGTTTTCACGCAAATGCTGCGGTCCTGGCTTGGCACGCTCGTCTTCCGACGGTACGTCGCGTTGATCACGCGCCGCGTCGCGCGCGGAGAGATCCGCGAATCCGAAACGGAGGGCCGGTTGCGTCGCGCCCGGGAATGGCTGATCCGCTCTGGCGATCCCACAGTATCCATGCCCGTCGGCCGGCGAACACTGCGAATTCCCCTCAGCCACCAGCTGCCCGTCTACCGTGCACTGCTCCCGTCGTACGATCGGCTACTGCCGAGTCTCGCACGGGTGCTCCACGAGAGCGGCATCCGCATCGACATGATCGACGTGGGTGCGAACATCGGTGACTCGATGGCGTTAGTCCTCGAATTTGCCCCGAATGCGCGATTTCTTTGCATCGAGGGGCACGGCCGCTATGCCGCAATCTTGCGAAGGAATGCGAGCCGTCTCGGCGCCGACGTGGAAGTGGTGGACGTCTTTTGTGGGGATGGCAGTGAATCGGGCTGGCGCGTAGCGGACGATTCCCATGGCACGGCGCGACTGGCGCCCATCTACGCACTCGAGGGCACTCCCCGAATGGTTACCCTCGACGCATTGGCGGGTTCGCACCAGCGCGCTCGCGGCGTGACGCTGCTGAAGATCGACACAGATGGTTCGGACATCCGCGTGCTCCGCGGCGCCTCAGCGCTGCTGCGAGACGCCCTCCCGATTCTGCTGGTCGAGTTCCACCCCGGCTTGTTGCGGGAGAATGGGGAGCATCCCGCAGACCTGTTTTCTTCGCTTTCGGCCGCCGGTTACACGCGGGCCCGCCTCTACACGAATCGGGGTGACAGTCTTGGTACCTTCGCGCTCACCGATACGCTGGTTCACGCGGCGGAGTCCAGCATCGACGGGGTACTCGTGGAATACCTCGACATCCTTGCCTGGGGGCCAACGCACGTGGCGGTGATCGCGCGCCTGAATGCGCTCGAGGCAGCCGCGATTCATCCTGCGCGCACTTGAATTGTCCTGTCGCGCCCGAGACATTGCCCGCATGCCACCCACCGTATTTCTCGACGGACACTCCCTGACCCTCGACGACGTCGTGTCGGTCGCCCTTCATGGCGCTCCGGTCGAGCTTGCCCCTGCGGCACGTACGCGGATGATGCGAGCAAACGACGTCGTGTCCGCATTGGTCGCGGGAAATGCCGTGGCCTACGGCGTGACGACGGGCTTTGGAAAGCTCTCCGATGTAGCCATCCCGCGCGATCGACTTGACGAATTGCAGGTGAATCTCGTCCGCAGTCATGCCTGCGGCGTTGGGCCGCTCCTGCCGGAACGCGAGGCGCGCGCCATGATGCTGCTGCGGGCCAACGTCATCGCCAAGGGCTTCTCGGGCGCCCGGCCCGTTCTCGCCGAGACGATCGCGGCGATGCTGAATGCGGGCTTGTACCCGCCAATCCCGGAGCAGGGCAGCGTTGGCGCCAGTGGTGATCTTGCGCCACTCGCGCATCTCGCGCTGTCGCTCATCGGGGAAGGGGATCTTCATCAGGGCGCCGACATCGGGGCGGCGGCCAGTTTGATGAAGCGCGCCGGTATCTCGCCGGTGCACCTTGGTCCCAAGGAGGGGATTACACTCATCAACGGCACGCAGGCACACACCGCGGTGGCCGCGCTCGCTGTTGTGGACGCACACCGTCTATGGCAAGTGGCGCACCTCGCGGGAGCGATGTCGCTGGAAGCGCTGCTTGGCACGCCTGTCGCCTTTGACCCTCGGATTCAGGACGCCCGAGGGCAGATCGGGCAGGCAGCCAGCGCCGCCCTCCTGCGCGAACTGTTGCGGGACAGCGAGATTCGCGAATCCCATCGTGAGGGAGATCCGCGCGTGCAGGATTCCTACGCGCTGCGATGCATGCCCCAGGTGCACGGCCCGGTGTTGGATGCAATCGACTTTTGCGCCGGCGTCATCGGTCGCGAGCTGAATGCCGCCACCGATAATCCCTTGGTATTCGCCGACACGGCAGAATTGTTGAGCGGCGGAAATTTTCACGGGCAGGCAGTTGCCATGGCACTCGACTTCCTCGCAATCGCGCTCACAAACCTTGCAACCATCGCTGAGCGCCGCATCGACAGGCTCGTGCACCCCGACCTGAACCAGGGGTTGCCGCCATTTCTCACGCAGGACGCCGGCGTGAACTCCGGCTTCATGATGGCGCAGGTTACCGCTGCCTCGCTCGCGAGTGAGTGCAAGGTGCTATCGCATCCCGCAAGCGTGGATACCATTCCTACGGATGGCAACAAGGAAGACGTGGTGCCCATGGCCATGGGCGCCGCGTGGAAGCTACGCCGCGTCGTCCAGAACGTGCAGCACATTCTTGCAATCGAGTTGATGTGTGCCGCCCAGGGATTGGACTACCGTGCGCCGCTGCGCGCAGGTCGCGGCGCGGCCGAGGGCCAGCGTCGTGTGCGGGAACTCGTCGCACCGCTGGGTCAGGATCGCGTACTTTCCACGGACATTCGCGCTCTGGCCGTCGCCATTGAGCGCGGACATTTCACTCTCGGCATGCGGAGCGCATCATGACCGCAACGATGTCACCGATCTCGGGTCCCCGGCCGGTACGCGCACCGCGGGGCAGTAGTATCTCGTGCAAAGGCTGGCAGCAGGAAGCTGCACTGCGCATGCTGATGAACAACCTGGATCCCGACGTCGCCGAGCGGCCGGACGAACTCGTGGTGTACGGTGGTACCGGGCGGGCGGCGCGAAGCTGGGAGGCATTCGACGCCATCGTTGCGGCCCTTCGCGCCCTCGAGAACGATGAGACGCTCCTGGTGCAGAGCGGCAAACCTGTGGCCGTCTTTCGCACGCACGTCGGGGCACCACGCGTGCTCATCGCCAATTCGAATCTCGTTGGACGCTGGGCTACCTGGGAGCATTTCCGCGAACTTGAGCGGCAAGGCCTGATGATGTATGGCCAGATGACGGCCGGTTCCTGGATATACATCGGATCGCAGGGCATCGTGCAGGGAACGTACGAGACCTTCGGTGCTGTTGGCCGCCGGCACTTTGGCGGCACCCTTGCCGGACGCCTCGTCGTGACTGCAGGGCTTGGCGGCATGGGCGGTGCGCAGCCGCTGGCTGCAACCATGCAGGGAGCCGTCGTACTCGCTTTCGATGTGGATGAAACGCGGATCGACAAACGGCTTGAAACAGGCTACTGCGACGTCAAGGCGAAGACACTCGACGAGGGGCTGGCGATCGCCGAGCAGGCACGGCGGGAAGGCCGGCCGCTGTCGATTGGCGTCGTGATGAATGCCGCGCCCGCACTGGAGGCGCTCATCGCTCGCAACGTCAGCATCGACGTACTCACCGATCAGACGAGTGCGCACGACATGCTGCGCGGATACATCCCCGACAGCATGACCCTTGCCGACGCGTCGTCACTGCGCGACGCTGATCCAGCGGAATACGTCGTACGGAGCACCGCAACGGCCGTCCGGCATGTGAAGGCGATGCTCGAGCTACAGCGTCGGGGGGCCATCACGTTCGACTACGGCAACAATGTGCGCACCGTAGCGTTCGACGGCGGAGTGCAGAATGCCTTTGACATTCCCGGCTTCATTCCGGAGTACATCCGCCCGCTCTTTTGCGAGGGGAAGGGGCCGTTCCGGTGGGTCGCCCTTTCCGGCGACGCAAAGGACATCGCGCGCACCGACCAACTCGTGCTCGAACTCTTTCCGGACGACGAGCACCTCAAGCGCTGGATCAATCTCGCCCGAGAGCGTATTCACTTTCAGGGACTACCTGCCCGTATCTGCTGGCTGGGGCAAGGTGATCGCGCGCGCTTCGGCGTAGCGCTCAATGATCTGGTGGCCAGTGGCGAACTGTCCGCCCCTATCGCTATCGGCCGCGATCACCTCGATACGGGAAGCGTGGCGTCGCCATTCCGCGAGACGGAGGCCATGCTCGACGGAACGGACGCCGTGAGTGATTGGCCCATTCTCAACGCACTACTCAATGTGGCCAGTGGGGCGAGTTGGGTGTCGTTTCATCACGGTGGTGGCGTGGGTATCGGCAACTCGCTTCATGCCGGACAGGTCATCGTGGCGGATGGGACCCCGGAAATGAGAGAGCGCCTCCAGCGCGTACTCACAAACGATCCGGGTATCGGCGTCGCGCGTCACGCGGACGCAGGTTACTCGGCAGCGCAAGAGACGGCGACGCGAACGGGTATCGTGATTCCGATGGCGCGTTAAGGTGCTCTCGGCGCGATTCAAGCCGTGGCACGTTCCGTTGTTCCTCGCGAAGTACGGGTGGCTGTCACTGCGCAAACGTCCCCTTTTGGTTCATTTCGAAGTGACCCTGCGCTGCAACGCACGTTGCGGATTCTGTGACTATTGGAAGACGCCGGCCGAGGCGAAGGAGCACGAACTCTCGTCGTACGCTGACGCCGCACGTCATTTCAATCCGATGCTCGTGACGTTCACGGGAGGGGAACCGCTTTTACGCCGCGATCTGGAGGAGTTGGTCGCAGCGGTAGACGCCGCCGTCCGGCTGAAGTACGTCACGCTCATCACGCACGGTGGGATGCTCACCCGTGAACGTGCGCTTTCGCTGCGTGATGCGGGCATCCATCAATTCAATATCTCGTTGGACTACCTGGATGGCCGCCACGATGCTGCTCGCGGGATTCCCGGTCTCACCGACAGGATCTTCAACGCGGTGGATGGAATGCGCGCCGTCGGCATCGACAACATTCGATTCAATACGGTCATCAAGGACGACAACCTGGATCAGCTGCTCCCGCTCGTCGAGCGAGCGTCGTCCCTCGGCTGTGGCGTGAACTTCAGCGTGTTCACCGATGCCAAGAATGGTGACACGAGCCATCTATTGCGCGCACCGCTCCACGCGGAACTGGATGACGCAATCGCCGCCTTGCTCGCGTACAAGCGGCGCCACCGAGGAGTGATTACCAATTCGGATGCCTACCTGGAGCAGATCCCGCGCTGGGTCCGGGGAGAATTGTCGGAACCATGCCGGTCCGGGCAGCGCACTATTCATATCGATCCCACTGGACACGTGAAGCGTTGCCCGGATTTTCCCACGGACTTCCACTGGCGCGACTATCGCGCCTATGAGCCGATCAACTGCGATGCATGCTTCTATGCATGTCGCGGCGAAGCGCAGGCACCCTTGCGTCTCTCTCGGGTGCGCGACGTCATGGGGCGCCCACACGCCGTCGCATGAGTGAATCCAGCCTGCTGTTCGTCAACGCGGCTCAGGTTGTAACGTGTGCAGGGCCGGCGCGCGCACGGCGCGGACCGGAAATGGCCGACGCTGTCGTGCGCAGTCATACGGCGGTGTTGGTGGAAGGGGCTCGCATCGTCGCCGTGGATGACGAGCGGGTGCTGCGCACCTCGAGTCCAGACGCGCGGTTGATCGACTGCGCACAAGGAGTGGTTACCCCCGGATTCGTGGACTCCCACACGCATGCCATCTTCGGCAGGGCGCGGTACGAAGAGCAAGAAATGCGCGCGGCGGGCGTGCCGTACATGGAGATCGCGAAGCGTGGCGGCGGAATTCACGCGTCCGTTCGCGACTTGCGTACGCGAAGCGAGGACGAGTTGGTAGCGCTGGCTGAGCCGCGCTTGCGCGCCCTCGCAGCATCCGGTGTTACCACCGTCGAGGTGAAGTCCGGCTACGGGCTGTCACTCGCGGACGAAATCAAGTCGCTCCGCGCTGTGCAGCGCCTCGCCGCCGTGCTCCCCATGCGCGTGGTACCGACATTCCTCGGCGCACACGAAATCCCGTTGGATTACCGCGAACGGGCGAACGGTCGCCGCGAATACATCGACCTTCTCGTTCACGAGATGTTGCCGGCCGTCGCCAGCGAGCGACTCGCACAATTCGCCGATGTTTTCTGTGAACCCGGCGTGTTTACCCCTGCGGAGTCACGGGAGATTCTGTCGGCCGCGCGCGGGGCCGGCCTTGGTATCAAGATGCACGCGGACGAATTGACCTCCGGCGGCGGGGCCGAGCTGGCGGGCGAGTTGCACGCAACCTCCGCCGATCATCTGGCCGCGGTAAGCGAAGCAGGCATTGCGGCGCTGGCGCTCGGGGGGACGGTAGCCACCCTGCTGCCGGGTACCATGCTTTTTCTGGGCAAGACAGCGCAGGCTCCGGCTCGCCGGTTGATCGACGCTGGGGTACCAGTGGCACTCGCCACGGACTTCAATCCGGGCACGTCACCGACCACAAACTTCCCCCTGATTCTCACCTTGGGCGTGAGCCAGTTGCGACTGTCCGTGGCCGAAGTCGTCATCGCTGGCACGGTGAATGGTGCTGCGGCATTGGGTGCGGCAGCGTGGACAGGGCAGTTGGCGCCGGGCTTCTCCGCTGATCTGGCATTGTGGGGCGTCGGGGACGTACGCGAGCTTCCGTACTGGTACGGGGCCGCTCGCTGTCGCGCGTCGTGGATAGGGGGCAAACCTTGTCACTCTCATGACTTAGCGCTAACTTTTGTACCTTGATCCCGCCCCGTTCATGAGGCGCCGGGACCCCCTCGCCGAGCCTGCCTGTCGCTGATGCCAGATGTCGCCAAGCTCAAGAAAAAGGCAGCCGATTTCGAGCTGAAAAAACAGTTCGACAAGGCCCTGGCGGTCTACGTCGAGATTCTCGACGGGTATGACGCGTCGGATGAGGAAGTCGACGTTTCGCTCTTCAATCGGGTAGGCGACCTCTTCCTGAAGCAGGGGAGTGTCGGCGACGCAGTGGATTACTACGAGCAGGCCGTGGATCGCTATGCCGACGGCGGGTTCTTCAACAATGCCATCGCGCTCTGCAACAAGATCCTGCGGAACTCCCCTGGCCGCGCTACGGTCTACTACAAGCTCGGGAAGATCAGCGCTCAGAAGGGGTTCAAGAGCGACGCGAAGAAGAATTTCCTTGAATACGCAGACCGGATGCAGTCTTCCGGAAAGTTCGACGAGGCCTTTCGCGCGCTCAAGGAATTTGCCGACCTGTGTCCCGACCAGGACGACATTCGCTTGATGCTCGCCGACCAGCTCTCCAAAAAAGGACGGAGCGAGGAGGCGATCGAGCAGTTGCAACTGCTATACGAGCGCTACACGCATGATGGGCGCGATGGTGAAGCGCGCGCCGCCATAGAACGGATGAAGGCAATCGACCCCATGGCCGAACCGCGCACACTGGGTGACGCGCCGCGGCGGTCCGCTGGGGACTTGGTGTTCCTCGATCTCAACGACAGTCCCCCCGCGCCCCGCATTTCGCACTCTGGAAAACGTGCGACGGTAGGATTGAAATTCCTCGCGGACGAAGAAGCATCTCCGGTGGCGACGCGCCGACAAGATGCGGAAACCCCGCGCATCGCGACGCCAGCGGTGCCACAGGCCCGCACGTCGCGCGAAACCCCTGCGGCAAATCTGCCCACCTTGGAAGGCGTGACGGGCGCGTCAGATTTTGCATTCGTGGAAAGCAGCGTGCGCGGCGGTTCCATTCTGGACGATCTCGAACCCACATCGCTCTCGTCCCCAACACCAACGGACCCTTCGCACGAATTGCTGGACTTCGAGCCTACCAGCTTCGAACGTGCCGCGCCCATTGCACCAGCGCCAATTCCGGATCTGGAGGTCTCCACGCCGGACCTCCTGGAATTCGACCTGCCAACGCCCGCGGCGTCTTCGCAGGCGATTCCTGTGGAGGTCGATGCACCGGCCATCGAATTCGAGACTGACGATTTCGACCAGGCCGAGGTGCCGCACAACGTGCGCCCGTCGCTCATGGGATTGCCCATGCTGGTGGACGAGAACGGCGCGGAACCAGCGGCGGATCAGGGGGGCGACGAGGATAGTACCATCGGCGGTGATCTCGAGCTGATCATGCCTGAAGGAACGCCCATTCGCGGCACGCCGCTTCAGCCGGCCACGAACGACGCGCTTCCGTTATTGGATCTCCAGACGCCGACGGCATCGGCACCCGCGGTGGAATATTCAGGTGGCCTTGGGCGTCATAGCGTGGAGATGCCCCAGCTGACTCCAAGCGCCTCCGCCAATACGCCGATCAGCTCCCCAATCGCACCGCCGCTGGAGCTGTCCACAGCGGCCACCCCCAGGTCGTCGCGACGCCAATCAACGCTGCTTGCAGAGCAATCGGTCGAGCTATTGAAGGCACTGTCCGAAGCAGACCCGGACGACCATTTGCTGCGCCGTCGGCTTGCCGAAACGATGCTGGAGTCCGGTGATCGGGAGGGCGGTCTTCGGGAGCTGGAGACGGCCATGGTTGGCTTCGAGCGCGCCGATAATCTTGTCGCCGCCGCCAAGCTCGCCGACGAAATCGTGCTTCTCAATCCTGAATCGGTTCGGCACCATCAGAAGCGCGTCGAGTATGCGTTCCGTACCAACGAACGTGGACGGTTGATCGAGGCGTACATTCAGCTTGCGGACGCATTGTTCCGCGCGGGTCAAGTCGAGAAGTCTCGTGCGATCTACCAGCGCGTGCTTGATCTGGCGCCAGACGAACTGCGCGCCCGCGCCGCCTTGCAGAATTTTCCCGAGATCGAACCGGCGCCTGAACCACCACCAGTCGCAAAGTACCGCCCCACAGCGCCGGTGTCCCGGCTGTCAACGCCCGTGGTGGCGCCGCGGACCACAAAACCGGTTGTTCCCGCGCCGCGATCCGACGACACCTTCATCAACCTTGGCGATTGGCTTCGCGACGACGAGGCGCCGAAGGACACGCGCATGATCGTCGAGGAAGAGGAACCAACCGGCGACGAAGTGGCCGATTTCCAGGACATGCTCAAGAAGTTCAAGCAGGGTATCTCGGAGAACGTCGAGGAAGAGGACCACCAGAGTCACTACGATCTCGGGGTGGCGTTCAAGGAGATGGGCCTGCTCGATGAAGCCATTGCAGAGTTTCAGAAAGCACTTCGCGCTCCTGCCAATCGGGTGCCCACCTACGAGGCATTGGGACTGTGCTTCATCGAGAAGGAACAGTATCCCATGGCGGCCACGATCCTCTCGCGCGCATTGCACGAGCCCGGCGTGAGCGAAGACAAGCTCGTCGGGGTGCTTTACCTCTCGGGTCGCTGCGCCGAAGAACGTGGCCAACGCGCCGCTGCCATCGATTTCTATCAGCGCGTGTTCGTTGTGGATATCCAGTTCCAGGATGTCGGCGAGCGGCTGGCTGCCATCGAAGGCGCGGGCTTGTGACGGGCGCCGTCGCGCGTGCGCGCACACCGGCAACAGCGGCCCTCCGCGAAATCCAGGCGCCTGTGCAAGCTCGTCTCGAGGACGTCGTCGCGGAAATGCGGCGCGTCGTCACCGCCGACCTGCCCCTGATCGAACAGGTGAGCGGGCACTTGCTTCAGATGCGCGGCAAGATGTTTCGGCCCACGCTCACGCTCCTCGCCAGCGAAACCGCCGAGGCGCCCGAGAGCCGCGTAGTGACGTTGGCCGCGGTCCTTGAACTGATGCACCTCGCATCACTCGTCCACGACGACTCTGTCGACCATTCCGCGCTCCGCCGCGGCCTTCCAACGGTCAACTCGCTCTTCAGTCATCAGGTGAGCGTGATCATGGGAGACTTCCTGTACTCACGCGCGCTCGAGGCTCTGGTCGCCCTTGGTGACCTCGATCTCATGCGGGTGCTCACCAGCGTGTCCACGCAGCTCACCATTGGCGAGATGCGCCAGCTGGCGGCTGTGGACGCCCTGTCGTTCAATGAGCAGGACTACGAGATGCTCATCAAGGCCAAGACGGCCTCGCTCCTCAGCGCCGCCTGCGAAACTGGCGCGATGTGCGGCGCAATGCAATTTCGCGAGCCCCTCCGCCTGTATGGCGAGCGGCTCGGCATGGCGTTTCAGGTTGCAGACGATATTCTCGATTATACAGAAACGGCCTCCATCACTGGAAAGCCGTCCGGCCTGGATTTGAAGGAACACAAAGTCACGTTGCCCCTCATCGCCGCCTTGCCACGACTGTCTGGCGGGGCACGGGAGAGGGTGAATCTGCTGTTTGTCACGGAAGCGCCGTCGGACGACCAGGTCGTCGAGGTCATCGCCCTCGTCTCGGATGCGGGCGGCGTTGAGGAGGCACGACGGCGCGGCGAGCAGTTTGCACGGGAGGCAGAGGAGGCCCTGGACGGACTTCCCGACACTCCGGCGCGCGGTGCTCTTGCCGACGCTATTCTCTATGTCATGGACCGGCGCTCCTGATGGCACCCCGCGGATCTTCCAAGCACCGGCCGGTGTTTCACGCCGTAACCCTCGGCATCGGGTTCGTCATTGGCGGCGCCATGACTCAGGTCGCCAGGCGGTTCCTTCCGGTTGGGGCAGTAAAGGAGTTCTTTACCACGGGGGTTCAGCCGTCCGTTGGGCCGCTCACCCTGGATCTCGTTATTCTCAAGTTTTCACTCGGCCCCGTTGTGCTCGACGTCAGCCTCCTGAGCCTGCTGGGCGTTCTCATCGCGTATCTCATCGCTCGATCGCTTTTCTAAGGAGACATCATGTTTGGCAATCTCGGTTTCGGCGAGTTGATGGTCATTCTGGTCATCGTGCTCGTGCTCTTCGGCGCCAAGCGCATCCCGGAGATCAGCGCATCCTTCGGCAAGGGGATTCGCGAGTTCAAGAAGAACGTCAATGACGTGGAACGCTCGATCACTGAGCCGGAACCACGCGCTGAACCACGCCTGTCCGCTGGCGATCCACTTGCCACTCGACGGGATGTCGCGGCGGAGGAAGTCCGTCCGGAGCCGAAGCGTCTGATCTGATAGCGCGCCTACCACGAGCAAAGCAAAAGGGCACGCCAGACGAGTCTGGCGTGCCCTTCGTGCATAGTGCCCATGTGATCAGGTCGCGGACTGCTTCCTCAACTGCGCGTTCAGGTCCTTCCGCCGGTCATTCAACGACGCATTCTTTCGCAGATCTTCCAGGTACATCTGGAGCCACTGCTGCCGAAGCTGCTGAATGCGGCGGCCACGAAGATCCTTCTTCTGTGCATCGAACGTGGTCTTGTCGCTCGGCTTGCGGGCGTCGGTGCGGAACACGTACACGCCGTCATCCTGCCGAATGGGCTTGCTCACCTCATTCAGCGGAGCAACAAAGGCAGCGCCGACCGCCTCCCCCATGCTACCGAACTTCTGCGCTGCTCCGCCGCGCGTCACCATCCCGGTGGACGCCAGCGGGAGTTGCGCCGCCGCGGCGGCCGCTTCGAGCGTGGAAGTCTTTGCCGCCTGCGCTAGCGCCTGACCCGCGGGCACCGACCGCTCTACCGCGCGATCAGCGGCCACCCGCGCGAGGACGGCCGACTTCACCGCGTCGAACGACTTGCCGCCTTCCACCAGCGTATCCAGTCGCGCGACATAGTAGCCGTTGTCCGCATCGAAAAGGTCGCTCGTCTCGCCAAGCTTCGCGCCGCCAAACGCCCATGCGCTGACACTCGGGACCACGCCGCCCTCATACTGCGCCGGCTGGTTCTCGAACGCGATGACCTTGAACGGCTTCAGCCCCAGCGTCTTTGCCGCGTCGTCGAACTTGCGCGCCTGGTCCGCACCGACCACGAGCTTGGCAAGCTGGTCCGCCTGCCGGTCGATGCGCGTTGACGACGAGTCACTCGGCTGGATGCGCAAGAGGATGTGATGCAGCGACACAGTGTCGCCCTTCCGCGAGTCCAGACGAATGATGTGATAGCCAAACGGCGTCTGCACCGGCTGCGAAATCTCGCCCGGCTTCAGTGCAAGAGCTGCCTTGGTGAACTCCGGCACGTAGCGGGTGGCCACGCTCTTTCCAAGGTCGCCGCCCTGAAGGGCCGACGCCGTATCACCCGACTCACGCTTCGCCACGTCCTCGAACTTCGCGCCCCCAACAATTTCCGCGCGAAGGGCGCCGATCTTGTTTCGCACGGCCGTACTGTCCGCGGCGGAAACCACGCGCGGAATGTGCAGTACGCTGAGCGCCGCGCGACCCGGCCGGTCAAACTCGGCCTTGTGGGCATTGTAGTAGCTCCGCAAGTCCGACTCGGCGACGTTCGAATCCGCCTTCGTCGGCTGCGGACGGATGGCGACGAAGCTGACGGTTGCACTGTCATTCGCGTCCTGCCACGAGCGCCAGAGATCCGCATCCGTCACGTAAAGGCCGCTCGTCACCTGCTCGAACAGCTTCTCCTTCGGTACCTCGCTGCGGAAGTACTGCTCCAACGCCACCAGCAACCCGGACTGCCGCGCCTGCGCGCTCGCCAGAAGGCGTTGGTACTTGGCAGGGTCGAAGCGGCCGTCCGTCTGAAGATCAGGAGCGCTCTGTACCCACGGTGGCGGCGCGTAGCGCGCGTAGTCCCGGAGCTCGTCGTCCGACACCACGATGCCGCGCTTCCGGTATTCCTGCTCAAGCAGGATTTCGGCAACCATCTCGTCGAACGACTGGTTTTCGATCTGGCGCTGCTCGTCCTGGGTCAGCGACCGGCCGGACCGTTGCTGCTCTTGTTGCACCAGTTGCTGGGATCGACGTTGCCAATCCGTGTACAGAATGTCTTTTCCATTGACAGTCGCGACCGCAGTGGTCGGAGTGACAGGCGTACCACCGATAAGCCCAGAAGTCTGGAAAAGAAGAAAACCGCCAATGAACGCGACCGCCAAAATCCAGAAGACGAATTTGGCGGAGCTCCGCATTGTTTGGAGCACGAGGCAGGACTCCTTCGAGCTGCAGGAAAACTGAGAGGGGAAGCTTGAAAAGCTACCCGCTCACAAGGGCTAAAATCAAGTGATGGATGCACTTCTGATTGACTTGTACCCACTGTAGGATATCTTGATCCGCTCCCTACCGCCCGCCTGGGCGCCGCCACCGAGGCTTTGATGGCCAGCACCGCCCGTATCGACGAACTGAAGAAGAAATTCGACGAGAATCCGCGGCGCTACTTCGCTCCGCTCGCCAATGAGTTCCGCAAAGCCGGCGACATCGAGCAAGCGATCGTGATTTGCGAAGAGTTCCTGCCGCAGCAGCCTGGCCACATGAGCGGGCATATCGTCTACGGGCAGGCCCTCTTTGAAGCTGACAAGCTTCCGGAAGCCCGGACCGTGTTTGAAACGGCGCTCGGGCTCGACCGTGAGAACCTCATCGCCCTGCGGCACTTGGGCGATATTGCGCGCGGGCAGTCCGATTTTGCAGGGGCCCGGGCATGGTATGCCCGGGTACTCGATGCGGATCCCAGAAACGAAGAAATTCAGGGGTTGATCGCGGCGATCGAGACGGAAACGACCTCACCCTCGACAGCGGAAGACACGTTTGCGCCGGCGTTCGTGGCCGCGCCGACACCCATTCGGGTCGCCCCCGCCGCGCCGGAACAGCCTGCGGCATTCCATTTGGATTTCGAAGACACGCAGCCGTTCGGCATCCCAGTGGTTCCGCTGCCAGTCCCCGCGGTCACGGCGGACACTCCCACGGTGGCAATTCCGGCCATTGTCTTTGCCTCAGTGGAGCCCACGCCCGCAGTTGCGATGCCGGCCGTCAGGGCAGGCGACGAGCGATTCGACGGTTTCACGATGCATGGTATCGAGTCAACCCCCGATACCGCGTCGCTGATGCCCGATCATTCGGCGCGAACCGAAGGACTCGAGTCGGTGGAGTTCACGGCGCCTGCCGAGCCGATCCCGGAGACGTCAGAACTCGACGCGACGCTCGACTCGGGGGTGCCTTCCTTCGCACCGCCCGTCGAGCAGATCCAGACACTGTCCGGCCTTCAAGGAAGCGGCGGTATCGCGCACGAGGAACTCCATTCGGCAGTTGCGGAGACGCGCATCAGTAGCGCCTTTCCGGCTCTCGACATCGAGGGCGGATTGCTTGTTCCGTCCATCAACGACGCTCCTACGCCCGTCGTTGCCGCATATGCGATTCCTGCACCGCCAACCGTGGAGATGGCAGCTGCGGCGCCCGTTGTCCTGGAGGTTCCGGGATCGGTGCAAATGGACGGCCCGGAACCATCGCACGAACCTGTGGGCGTCGTCGACGACGCCCACCTGGATGGCGGTTCACCCGAAGTGTTCGAAATTCCAACGGAGCTGCCCGCTTCGGTGCTGGCGGCGGAGGCAACGCTCATCGACGCGGGCGAATCGCCACCGCCGGATGTGGTCGAGTTTCCCGATGAACCAGAGGAAGTGGAAGCGCCTCCCGCCGCTCACACGCCCTTTGTCACTGAGACTATGGCCGAACTGTACGTCGCGCAGGGGTTTCGAGATCAAGCCCACGCGGTGTATTCGCAGCTGTTGGCCGCGGACCCGTCCAACGAACGACTTCAGGGAAAGGTTGCCGAACTTGCTCCTGTGGCCGTCGTGGAAGACACCGGACCAAATGTTCGCCACTTCTTCGCGACGATCGCCGCACGTCGGCCGACCGTTCCGGTCGCATCCTCTGCACTACCAAGCGACGACGACTTTGTAGTGCCAACGCCGCGTCCCGAGGAGCAGTACGCAACGCACGATGCTGCCGGTCAGAACGATGCGTCTGTCGCGACGGATGACGTCCCGGCTGTCACTTCGGAGTCCTTCGAGATGGCCGCAGAGCCGGGCGATCGATCGGACCTCGTTGATGAAGCCGAATCGATGGCGCCTGCCATCGAACGACGCGCCGCGATGCTCACGCCAACGGGCTCCATCGACGCTCTTTTCGGCAATCGTCAGCCGGGTACGTCCGAAGACTCGGCCGCATCCGCCTTGGCGCAGGCCTTCAGCAACAGCATTGAGGATCTCCCGGAAATCACCGGCCATCCGGCCCGCGCGGCCTCAGGTGAGCTGTCGCTCGACAGCGTGTTCCGGGACGGGCCCGCACGGCCGCCGCGTCCCTCGCAAAGCTTTTCGTTCGATCAGTTCTTCTCGGAAGGCGCCGCAACGGGCAACGTTCCTCGGACCAGCGGATCGCACCAGACGCAGCGCCAGATAGAGGAAACGACCAAGCCGGGTGATGCACCTGCCGAGCGCACTGCCGACGACATCGAGCAGTTCAATTCCTGGCTCCAGGGATTGAAGCAGCGGTGAGAATCGCCGTCATCAACGGACCGAACCTCAATCTCCTGGGCGTTCGGGAGCCGGACCTGTATGGAAGCACGACCCTCGCGCAGATGGAAAATCGCCTCGCCGAGGTCGGGCGCGAGCTCGGTGTGGACGTGGAGTGCGTCCAGAAGAATGGCGAGGGAGCCCTCATTGATCTCGTGCACGGACTCCGCGGGCGGGTTGCGGGCGCGGTCGTGAACGCCGGCGCGTATTCGCACACGAGCCTCGCCCTGCGAGACGCGTTGGTGGGCGTCCAGATACCGTACGTGGAAGTCCACGTGACGAATGTGTATGCGCGGGAGCCGGAACGTCATCATTCCATGCTCGCGTCAGCGGCAGTGGGGGTGATCGTTGGCCTTGGCGTGCAAGGCTATGAGTTGGCCCTTACTGGCCTGGTCGCCACACTGCGGTCCAGGAAAGCTCCGCGTGACTGATTCGAGGCCGAGCCGTGTTGCGGCGCTGGTGAACAGTCTGTCCGCCGCCCACGTGGACGGACTGTTGCTCACCGGATTGCCGAACATCCGCTACCTCACGGGCTTTTCCGGGTCCAGCGCGTTGCTGATCGTCACGCAGCGCGACGTCGTGCTGATCACGGACTTCCGCTACCAGACGCAGGTTGCCGACGAGGTTGGGGACATCGCGCGGGTGGTTATTGAAGCCTCGAGCCTCTGGGCGGGCCTCTGGCAGCAGCTGTCGGCGTTGCCGAACATCAAGGTGCTTGGGTTCGAGACAGCACATATCCCCCATCGCGACTTTCAGCGGCTCGTTGAGGCAGGGTCCCGTTGGCAGTGGCGGCCCACTTCCGACCTCGTCGAGTCGTTGCGGGAACGGAAGGATGCTGGGGAAGTCGCGCTGATTACTGACGCGGCGGGGGTGGCAACGCGGGCGCTCGCGCGAACGATCGACGAGGTACGCGCTGGCCTGTCCGAACTCGAGGTGGCGGGCATTCTGGAGAAGGCATTGCGCGACGAAGGCAGCGAGGGCTTCCCATTTCCGTCCATCGTGGCGAGCGGGCCGCGCTCGGCGCTTCCACACGCGCGGTCGTCGTCGCGCAGGATTGCCGCGGGAGACTTCCTTTTGATGGACTTCGGTGCGGAAGTGGGTGGATATTGCTCCGACGTCACGCGGACGATCGTCATCGGGAAAGCAGACGACGAGCACCGCGAAGTGTATGATGTGGTGCGAGTTGCGAACGAGCGCGCTGCTCGCGGGATCCGATCAGGAATGACTGGACGGGATGCCGACGCCATCGCGCGACAGTACATTGAACGAGCCGGTTTTGGGGACCTGTTTGGTCACAGTCTGGGTCACGGAATCGGACTCGAGGTACATGAGTCTCCGAGGCTCGCCCGGACAGCGGAAGCAACGCTGCCGGAGGGCGCAGTCGTGACGATCGAGCCGGGCGTGTATCGCCCGGGGTGGGGTGGAGTGCGCATCGAGGATGACGTAGTACTCGGTGCGAATGGACCACAGATACTGACGCACTTTCCGCGCGAGCTGATTGAGCTCGGCTGAGTGCCGCGGTGATTGCCGCGGCGCGCCATTCCAATGGGCCTATGATCGACCTACGCTACGTCAAGAAGCTCATCGACATCCTCGACGAATCGACGGTGGATTCCATCGAGATTTCGTCGGACAAGGGCATGAAGATCCGCATCTCGAAGAGCCCGTCCGGGCGAGGCGCGATGCAGGTTGCCCCGCAACCAATGATGGCGCCGATGATGGCGCCTCAGGCCGCGCTCTCCAGCGGGCGGCCCACTCCCGCCGAAGGCATGCCGGCCATCGACGAGGCACCGAAGGCCGATGCCAAGCCGGCGGGCATTGAGGTGAAGTCCCCGATGGTGGGGACCTACTACGGCGCTCCGGAGCCGGGGTCGAAGCCCTACGTCTCGGTCGGCACGCGGGTAGTGAAGGGGCAGACGCTGTGCATCATCGAGGCGATGAAGATCATGAATGAAATCGAGAGCGAAGTCGCCGGCGTCGTGACGGAGGTGCTCGCCTCCGACGCCCAGCCCGTCGAATACGGGCAGGCGCTCTTCCGCATCAACGCGAATGGGTAACCCCTCTCCGCTACCCACGCAGGAAGTCAGCGCCGCCACCGCTTCCGGCGGATTCAACTTCAAGGCGGTGCTGCAGCAATTGGTGCAGCGCGGTGCGTCCGACCTTCACCTGAAGGTCGGTCGCCCTCCCACGCTTCGTCTCCATGGCGAACTCTCTCCGCTCGACCTGCCGCCCCTCCGCCCGGAAGATCTCAAGGGTCTCGCCGAGCAGTTGATGACCCCGCGGCAGGTGAAGGAGTTCACGGAAAACAAGGAATGCGACTTTGCCATCGGCGTCCCGGGCATCGGACGCTTTCGCTGCAACGTGTACCAGCAGCGCGGCTCGCTCTGTTACGCCATGCGCGCCATTCCGTATCAGGCGCGCACGCTCGATGAGCTGAACCTGCCAAAGGTCCTCGAAGAGATCGCGCTCAAACCGCGCGGCCTCGTGCTCGTCACCGGCATCACGGGGTCGGGAAAGAGCACGGCACTCGCGGCGATGATCCAGCACCTGAACGAGCATCGGCACGCGAACGTGATCACGATCGAGGATCCGATTGAGTTCCTGCATCGTGATATCAATTGTCACATCAACCAGCGCGAGGTTGGCACCGACACGGCCACGTTCGCCCAGGCGTTGCGCCGCGTCTTGCGCCAGGACCCCGACGTCATCCTGATCGGCGAGATTCGCGATCTGGAAACCCTGGATACCGCGTTGAAGGCGGCCGACACCGGCCACCTCGTCTTCAGCACGTTGCACACTACGGACGCGACACAGACCATCAATCGCGTTCTGTCTTTCTACCCGCCGCACCAGCAAGCCGAAGTGAGATTCTCGCTGGCCAGCGCGCTGCAGGCGGTGGTGTCGATGCGTTTGGTTCCGCGCGTCGACAAGCCGGGCCGCATTCCGGCCTGCGAAGTCCTCATCAACACGCAAACGGTACGCGACCAGATCCGGGACATGGACAAGACGTTGAACATCCCGGACCTCATTCGCGAAGGCACCGTCCAGTACGGGATGCAGAGCTTCGACCAGTCGCTCATGGGATGGTACTCCAGCGGGATCATCTCCTACGAAAGTGCCGTGTTCTTCGCCACGAGTCCCAGCGAGTTCGCGCTGCGAGTCCAGGGCGTGGCCGGCACCAGTGACACGAGTTGGTCGGGATTCGAATCGCCTTCCCCCGCCTCATAGCGAGCGCATGTTCAAGAAAGTATTGATTGCAAATCGTGGCGAGATCGCGCTACGCGTCATCCGCGCGTGCCGCGAGTTGGGCATACAGACAGTCGCCGTGTACTCCGAAGCCGATCGGGAGTCGTTGCACGTCCGTTTCGCCGACGACGACGTCTGCATCGGCCCTGCGCCGGCGCGCGACTCGTATCTCCAGATCCCGCGCCTCATCGCGGCGGCCGAAATTACCGGCGCCGATGCCATCCACCCGGGCTACGGGTTTCTGGCCGAGAACGCGGAGTTTGCCGAGATCGTGACGGCGAGCAACATCGCCTTCATCGGGCCCACGGCCGAACAGATTCGCGTGATGGGAGACAAGGCCGCGGCGCGCAAGGCGATGACCGCCGTGGGTGTGCCTATTATCCCGGGCACCCCCGGTCCTGTCGAGGATGTGGAGGAAGCCCTCGCATTCGCCAAGGAAATGGGCTTCCCGGTCATCATCAAGGCTGCGGCCGGTGGTGGCGGAAAGGGGATGCGCGTCGCCAAGGACGCCGAGGAGTTCGAACGGTCCTTCCAACTCGCTCGGAGCGAAGCATTGTCGGCGTTTGGCAATGGCGACGTCTACGTCGAGAAGTACCTGATGCGGCCACGGCACATCGAGTTCCAGATCATGGGCGATAAATTTGGCCATGTCATCCACCTGGGTGAGCGTGACTGCTCGGTGCAGCGGCGCCATCAGAAGCTCATCGAGGAGAGCCCTAGTCCGGCCATGACCCCGGACCTGCGGAAGCGGATGGGTGACGCCGCGGTCGCGGGCGCCAAGGCCATCGACTACGTGGGAGCAGGTACGATCGAGATGCTACTCGACGAGGATGGCACGTTCTACTTCATGGAGATGAACACGCGCATCCAGGTGGAGCATCCCGTCACGGAGATGATCACCGGCGTGGATCTCGTGAAGGAGCAGATCCGAGTTGCGGCGGGTGAACCACTCAGTGTGCGCGAATTACCGCCTCTCCGGGGACATGTCATCGAGTGCCGCGTGAATGCCGAAGATCCCAACCGGAATTTCCAGCCATCGCCAGGCAAGATCATCACGTACCATCCGCCCGGTGGGAATGGGGTGCGCATCGACTCGCACGTGTACGCGGGATACAGCGTGCCCCCTTACTACGACTCGATGATTGCGAAGGTGATCTGCCAGGGCCGCGACCGGCCCGAAGCGCTCGCCAAGATGCAGCTGGCCCTGGAGACATTCATCATCGAGGGGCCAACCACCACGATACCGTTCCTTGCGCGCGTCATGCAGAATCCGCGCTTCCAGAGCGGCGACGTGGACACGAAGTTCCTGGAGCGCGAACCGGAGCTGATGAAGGAGCCGGGATAGCATGCGGATCGATGTCCTCTACGGCGTGCAACACATCACGCCGCAGGATGTGCAGGGTCGTGTCGTTGCCGTCATCGACGTGCTTCGTGCATCCACCACCATCGCGACTGCGCTGGCGAACGGTGCGCGCACCATCATCCCAATGGAAAGTCCGGACGAGGTCGTCACTCGCTCCAAGCAGTTTCAGCGTGGAGAAGTGCTGCTCGCCGGCGAGCGCCGGAGCCTGAAGATGGACGGATTCGACCTCGGCAACTCGCCCATGGAGTACACGAAGGAAGCCGTCGACGGGCAGACGGTGCTCCTCACCACCACCAACGGGACGAAGGCCTTGTTGGCGGTGCAGGGCGCACGTGACGTGGTTGTCGCGTCGTACATCAACCTCACGGCCGTCACCGCGATGCTCCGCGCAGCGCTGCGTGGCGGAGCGGACATCACTCTGATATGCTCAGGGCAGGATCGGCAGTTCGCCCTTGAGGATGCAGGTTGTGCTGGGCGATATGTCAATAATGTGTCCAAGCGCCTTACCGGAGTGGACGTCAATGATGCAGCCTTGGCTGCATCGCTCATCGATAGAAAGTACGGCAGCAACCTGATGCGGCTCTTCAACACCGCGGCGCACGGCCGGGCCCTGGCCGCCGCGGGATTCGGAGCGGATCTCACTGCCTGTGCGGCAGTGGACTCGTATCCGGTCATCCCGATCTACCAAGACCGCCAGATCACCAAGCTGGGGCCCGAGCGCGAGCGGTAACCCCAGTGGGTAGTTCAGGTCTCAAGCGCGAACTCTCAGGCATCGCGCTCCTTCTCTTCGCCCTCTTCCTCGGCATCGCCCTCGCGGCGTTCGGCCTGGCGGAGCTGCGCACGGGTGTCGACGTCCGCGACAATGTGGGATGGCTCGGCTATTGGCTGGCGCGGCCGTTGGTCGCGTTCGTAGGCTGGCCGGCTGCGGCGCTGACACCCCTCGTTCCTGCCGTGCATGCGCTCCGGCTCTTTGGACGACTGGAGTCGGAAACCGATCGGTCGTGGATGATCTTTTTCGCGGGTATCGTCGTCCTGCTTCCCATGGCGGTGGGCGTCGCCATGCACGCTCCGCTCGGCTCCTACCCACGTGGTGCCGGCCTCTGGGGCAGTTTCGTTGCGTACTACTGGCGCGAATGGTTTGGCGGACTGGGTGCGTGGATCGCCGTGGCGCTCGCCGCCAGCGCGCTCACTGCCGTAACGCTTCGCTGGAATCCCATCCGCATGCTCGTCGGCAGCAAGGTGACCCCGCCGGTTGCCACGGCTGCATTGCCGATCGACGAAGAACCGTACGCTCCGCCCAAGCGGCGCCGGAAGAACAAGCAGGACCTCGCACTGGCGCTGGAAGGATCTCCCGATGAATTCGCCTCCATCGAGAGCGACCCGCTCGCCGCCATGCAGGCCGCATCGTCTGCCGATGCAGACGCGAAGGAAGACGCAGCGATCGAGGAAGCCGCCAAACGCCGCGGGAAAAAGAAAAAGGGCGACGACGCGCCGCCGAAGCCTGGTCGCGACGAACAGATCGCTGCGGCCATCGACGCAACTGAAAAGCCGGAGACGTCGGCTGACGAGTTGCCGCCATCTGACCTGCTCAACCTGCCGCCGGTCCGCAACGCGGAACTCGGTCGTCGCGAGCTGGATGCCATGGGCCTCAAGCTCATGGACGCACTGCGCACCTTCAAGGTGGAAGGCGAACTGGTAGGGCGTACGACTGGTCCCGTGGTGACGCAGTTCGAAGTTGAGCCGGCTCCCGGCGTGAAGGTGCGACAGATCGCCAACCTCTCGAATGACTTGGCGCTCGCGATGCGTGCCGCGTCAATCCGCATTGTCGCGCCCATTCCCGGACGCGGAGCAGTTGGAGTGGAAGTGCCAAACCCCACGCCGGAGATGGTCGTATTTCGCGAACTGATCGAATCCAGAGACTTTCAAACCGCACGGGCCGCGCTCCCCATCGTGCTCGGCAAGGATCTGGAAGGAAAGCCGGTCATCGCGGACCTGGCGAAGATGCCGCACCTGCTCATTGCCGGCGCGACCGGGTCAGGCAAGTCGGTGTGCGTGAACACCATCATCACGAGCCTCGTTTATCGGCACACGCCGCGCACGCTGCGCTTCCTGATGGTCGATCCCAAGATGGTAGAGCTTTCCGTCTACAACACGCTCCCGCACCTGCGACACAAGGTGATCACGGACAACCGGGACGCCGCCGCTGTGCTCAAGTGGGCCGTGATGGAGATGCAGGAGCGGTACGAACTCCTCGCCGCCAACGGCTGCCGCAACCTTCAGGACTTCAATCGGCGCGTTCAGGACGAACTGCCCCTCAAGACCCCTCGCCGCAAGGACGTCGCGTTCGAGGACAGCGTGTATCGCGGGAGCATCCTGCCGTACATCGTCGTGGTCATCGACGAGCTGGCGGATCTGATGATGACGGTGCAGGGCGAAGTGGAGACACCCATCGCCATGCTGGCGCAGCAGGCCCGCGCCATCGGGATCCATCTCATCCT
>JBDUCM010000324.1:0-3029 GCA_040003455.1 bacterium | reverse complement strand
GTTGATGAGGTACTCCCACGGCTGCGAGCGATGCACGCCGAACGCGGGCCAGATGTGCGCGTGCACATCCACGTAGCCCGGCAAAATCGTCTTGCCGGTCACGTCGATGATCTTGGCGCCAGCCGGTACCGTGACACTGCCCGTTGCTCCAACGGCCGCGATGTGATCGTCGCGGACGACAATGTCGCCGCTCGCGATGACCTCGGCGCCCTTCATTGATATGATGCGGGCGCCGCGGAGCACCACCACGCCGGTCGGCTTGTCCTTGTTCACCTGAATGGTGACGTCCAGCCGGTTCGGCTCATACGCGGCCCTGGACGCAACCCGTGCTCCCGCCGCAGCACTGTCCGCACCGGCACCGCCGGCGCCCGCCCCCCTGCCTCCGCGCGCCAGGCGCAACGAATCGGCGCGCGTGGTGGAATCGCGAAGGAGTGAATCGCCTTTCGCGACATCATATGTAAAGAAGGAGTGGCCCAACGAATACACGACCTTCTTTCCGTCATTCGACCAACGCGCGAAATCACCGCCAATCCGCGTGAGACGACGCACCGGCACCTGCGATTGCGCCGGGTTCGCGATAGAGATCTGCGGCGCCACGCCGCCGATCATGGGCACGGAGTTGATGACATAGACATTCGAGCCGGCCTGCACGAGCGCCCGGTCGCCGTCCGGCGACAGGATGACTTCGTCCGCGTTGCCGCCACCGCCCCCCGCTGCCGCTGGCACGCCGCCACCCACGCGAAGATGCGCCTGGCGATCGGTTCCATCGTACCGCATGGAGATCAGCCCTTCGGACGGCTCGTACACGTACACGCGCGAGGTATCGGGCCCAAAGTGGGGCTGGCCATAGCGTGTCACCGCGGTGATCGCCGTGGCGTCGCCGCCACTCGCCGGCATCCACACCAACTCGACCCCCGCCGCGTCGACACTCGGACTATCCAGCTCATCGCGATCGCGGCGCTGCTCACGCGGTCCGCGCGCCACCACAATGCGCTTGCCGTCGTTTGAGTACGCGAGCTTGTCGTAGAAGCCCGCGCGATTGCTCACACGCTCCGGCTTCCCAGCGCTCTTCCCATCCACCTTCACCCGATAGACATCGCCGCCATCCTGCTCGGTCCAGGTGACGTACGCCACGTACTTGCCGTCGGGCGACCACGCCGGTGAAAACTCGCCCACCCCGGTGGTCGCGGTCACGCGCTTCGGCGCGCACGCGGCGGACGGCACAGTAGCCGTCGTACTCACCGGGCACTTCTCCATGTCCAACAGCCACAACTTGTCGAGCGCCGTGAACGCCAGCTGCTTCCCGTCGGGCGACGGTGCCGCGCCACGAATCTGTCGCACCACCAGCGTGGAATCGTTGTACGGAAAGTCGAGGTGCTGCGCGCCGGCGATCATCTGGTCCACATCGGCGCTGAACGGAATCATCGTCTGCTTTCCATCCGGCACATCAATGCGCCAGATCTTTCCGTGATGCGCAATGACAATGGCCTTGCTGTCCGGCGTGAACGCGAACGGCGGCATGAGATCTCGGCTGTACCGCGATTCCTGGTCGTCACGTTGCACATTGGGCGCGAGCCAGCGCTCGTCGCCGGTGGCGAGCTCGCGAAGGCGTAGCGCTGTGAGAGAATCCTTGCGCGTGGCATACACGAGCCACTTGCCATCGGGACTCAGCTCGGGTCGCATGCCGGAACCCACGGCGTCGGTGCGCACGAAGGTCTTTCCGGTCTTTCGATCGTAGACGCCAACCTGCCAGTTGAGCGTGACCTGGTTGTACCCGCCGCCCGCCGCGGTGCGCACGGCCGAGTAGATGTAGCGCGAATCCTTCCCGAACGCGGCGCCAACATAGTTGCTCGGCGTGAATCCTCCGCCACCACCACCGCCCGCCGCCGGCGCAACCGCTGGAGCGTTGCCCGTCACCTGAAGGCCGCTGCCACCATCCTTGTTGTACATGAACAGGTTGTAGCCGGCACCAGCTCCATTGCGCGACACCACGACGTACTTGCCGTCGGGAGTCCACGTGGGCGAGATGAATGCCCGGCCTTCCTCGCGCGTGAGGGCGCGCGGCTTCGAGCCGTCCGCGTTCACCAGCCAGAGATTCTCGGAGCCCGAGCGATCGCTTGCAAACACGATGCTGGCGCCATCAGGCGACCAGTGCGGCTGGCCGTCAAACGCCTGCCCGCTGGTGATGCGCGTCGCCTTCCCGCCAGCCATCGGCAACGTATAGAGGTCGCCGAGTAGGTCGAATACGATCGTCTTTCCGTCAGGTGACACATCGAGCGAGAGCCACGTGCCCTCGTCAGTGGTGAACTTGAGCGGCTTGGTGGGGGTGAGCGGCAGCTCGCGCAGCTGCCTCCCCCCGGAATCGCCCGCTGCGGTCTGGGCCTGCGCAGGCGCCGGTGAAATCAACGAAGTGATCGCCACGGCCAGGGCGGCGCGTGAAAGGTGACGACGCATACACGCCTTGATGTGAAGGGTTGAACCGCAGTCAAAATGGCTGCTTTGCATTCTGGAACAGATCGGGACGCGCGGCAAGTGCGGCGAGCAGGCCAGGCGTGCACCACCCGGACCAGGGCTCGCGCAAGCTGCCCTTAACGTTTACTTCCCCCATGCGTCTGGATGTCAGGGAACACCGCGACGCGGTGCCCGGCACACCTCATACGGAGATTTGATCATGCGGAAGACCCTCCTGACCGCCGCGGCGTTCATCCTCACCTTGTCGGCGAGCTCGGTGCAGGCCCAAGCGGCTCGCCCTGGCGCCGGGGCAGATGCCGAGGCGCGGCGCGAATGGATGAAGGAGCATCGCGCAGACATGAAGGCCAAATGGGAGACCCTGACGCCCGAACAGCGCGCCGCCTTCAAGGCCGACATGAAGGCGTATCAAGACGAGAGAAAGTCGCTGATGGAGCAGGTCAAGGCCGGAAAAATCGACAAGAAGACGGCCGCCGCCCAGCTCAAGGCCTGGCGCGAAGAGCACAAGAAGCAGCAGTGACCTTCTCCCGGATCTCGGTCCGGAGGAATGCCATCGGCGC
>JBDUCM010000175.1:0-10212 GCA_040003455.1 bacterium | reverse complement strand
CCTGCGAACTCAGCCACTGCCAACTGCCAACTGCCAACTGCAGTTCAGTTGACAGTTCACAGCTGACAGCGGGAAACAGGTCCGTTAGGCGGCCGCCACCGCTGCGTCGTATCCTGTTCCTCGGCTCATTTCGTCGTAGACCTGCTGCATCACTTCGGTGCTGCCCAGAAGAAAGCGGCAGCGCTCCGCGCCCGTGGAGCGGCACTCCACTTCCATCACGGCCAGAGGGGCGTCGGCCACCCGCCCGAAGAAATCGGCGAACATGCCGGACGACAGATGACAGCTCGGATGCTCCAGGCCAGCACCGGGGGTCGCCTCGCTCCAATCCGAGGAGTCGAGAGTCGCAACCGTGTCGTACAGTTCGCCAACCGCCAGTGAGCCCCAGCCGCACGAACGAAAGAACTCGGTCGCCCGATCCTGAAAGGCTCCGACCGACAGCGCCTCCGGCTCTCCCGCGCCGTGCGAGGCGAGCCAGTGGCGGAACGCTTCGAACAACGCCGGCCCGCCGGCGTAGCCCGCTTCCTGGAGGTAGCCCGCCGCCGCGTAGCCGGTGTCGCGCATCAGCGCGGCGCGCAACGCAGTCAGCGCATCGCGCGTGATGGCCACCATACCACTATCGGTCAGATCCATGCTCGTCTCATTGGTGTCGGTGTCTTCGTCTTGACGGCCCGAACGCTGCGGTCGTCACGCGCCGCGCGCCCGGACGAGTAGTTCGGCTTCGTCGATGATCGTGATGCCGAGGGTGCGCGCCTTGTCCAATTTGCTGCCGGCGTCGTCGCCCACCACCACAAAGGTGGTCGCCTTGGACACGCCGCTGGTTACCCGGCCGCCCTGTGATTCGATCAGTTCCGTGGCTTGCGAGCGAGACAACGTGGGCAGCGTGCCCGTCACGACGAACGTCATGCCCTGAAAGGTCGTGCCGGAGGATTCCGTTGCCGGCTCCGTCATGTTGACGCCAGCCTTGGCGAGTTTTTTCAGCAGCGTGGTAACCGAGGCATCGCCGAAATACGCGACCACCGCCACGGCGATGGTTTCCCCAATCCCGCGGATGGCGTTGATGTCGTCCACGGTGGCCTGGGCGAGTGCATCCATGGTCCCGAACTGTCGCGCGAGGAGTTGAGCCGCCATCTGGCCGACGTGACGAATGCCCAGGCCGAACAGCAGGCGCGACAACGGCTGCGCCTTGGAGGTCTCGAGCGCCTCTACCAGTGCCTCGGCGCTCTTCTTCGCGAACCGTTCCAGCTGCACCAGCGCGTGAACGGTGATTGTTTCGTAGAGGTCGCCGGCGTCGTGCACCAGCCCCGCCGAGATGAACTGTTCGATCCGCTCGTACGACAGTCCGCGGATGTCCATTGCGCCACGCGACGCGAAGTGGACGAGCGCCTCGAGTTGTCGCGCGGGGCAGGCGACATTGGGGCAGTAAATGGCAATGCCGTCTTCGTCGCGCTCCACCGGGGTGGCGCATGCGGGGCATTGCGTCGGGCTGGGTGTCACGGGAAACGGGTGTGCCGGATCGCGCATCTCCGGCACCGGGCCAATCACTTGTGGAATCACGTCGCCGGCGCGCTTGACCAACACGGTGTCGCCAACGCGCAGGTCTTTCGTGCGAACCAGGTCGAAGTTGTGCAGCGTGGCGCGCTGCACGGTGGTGCCGCCGATCTCGACGGCTTCGAGGAGTGCCCAGGGGTTCAATGCGCCCGTGCGGCCCACGTTCACGAGGATGTCGAGCAGCTTGGTCTGCGCGATGTCCGGCGCGAACTTGCGAGCGGTGGCCCAGCGCGGCTCACGACCACCCACCACCCCCAGTTCGTCCTGGAGCCTCAGCGAGTTCACCTTGATCACGCCGCCGTCGATGGCGAAATCCAGTTCGCCGCGCAGACGGTGCTCCACATCGCGCGCCCATTCGTTCACTTCGTCCAGCGTCTTGCAGAGCTGGCGATTGGGCGCCACGGGAATGCCCCACCGTGAAAGCGCGTCGAGCAATTGCCATTGCGTCTGGAATGGCATGGCTCCGCCGCCGGGCATGGCGACGGTGTAGCCGAAGAAGCGGAGCGGTCGCTGAGCGGTGATGGCGGGGTCGAGCTGCCGAAGCGAGCCGGCCGCGGAATTGCGCGGATTGGCGAACACCGGCTCACCAGCGGCCACGCGGGCCTCGTTCATCTTCTCGAACTGGCTGAACGGCATGTAGCATTCGCCGCGAATCTCCAGCAGCGGTGGCACATCATCGCCGCGAAGGCGGAGGGGGACATCGCGCAGCGTGCGGAGGTTGGCCGTGACATCCTCGCCAACGGTGCCGTTGCCGCGCGTGGCACCCACACTCAGCACGCCATCCTGATAGGTGAGGCTCACGGCGGCGCCGTCGATCTTGAGCTCGGTCACGTATCCATCCCGCTGCGCGTCGGCGCCCACCAACCGCGACACACGCTCCTCCCACTCCGTCAGCTCTTCCTCGTTGAAGGCGTTACCCAGCGAGATCATGGGCACCAGATGCGTGTGCTTCGTGAGCGCGCTGGCTGGTTCGGCGCCCACGCGCATGGTGGGCGAGTCGGCGGTGCGGAGTTCGGGATGGTCATGCTCGATGGCCTGGAGTTCCCGGAAGGCGCGATCGTAGTCGGCGTCCGAGAGTGTTGGGCGATCGAGGATGTAGTATTCGTGTGATGCGTTCTGGAGCAGCGTGCGCAGGTCGGCGGCGCGGCGCTCGGGTGAAGCAGAAGCCATATGGTGTGTGCTCAGCCTCTGGCTTCTTCCTCGAGCACCTGCATCGACACGGTCACCAGTCGCTCCAGCTCATCGTCCGCGGCCTTGGGCAGCAGTGTTTCGGCCCACGTGTGATCTTCGCCCTTGGCGTAGCGGTCGAGAAGGCGGCGCAGAAAGCCCACCAGGGCCACGCGCTGGAGTTCCGCTTTCCGCTGTGCGATGGCGACATCCTGCTGGCTGTGCAGCAGGGTCTCGAAGCGGTGTGCGTTGCGGAGGGCCTTGGCGGTGAGCGAGGCGACCGTCTGGCAGAAGCGGACGTCGGCTTCGCTGAACGGATCGGCGTCGCGTTCGGTGCGCAGGAAGATTGCGCCGATTACCGAGCCTTCCCATCGGATGGGGACGACGATGATGGAGCGCACATTGCGCACGTCGAGCTGGAGCCGGATGCTGCGCAGCATCGGTTCGGTGGTGGCGTCGGGGATGAAGACCGTCTCGCCGCTCTCGAAGGCACGCTTCAGTTCCGGGTAGCGATTGAGATCCACCACGAGATTGCGGATGGTGGGATCTTCGTAACTCGCCACCAGGCGCACTTCGTCCTTGTCGCCCGAGAGGAAGATCGCGCAGCGGTCGAGGCCGAAGGTCTCGCCCATCTTTCGTGCGATGGTCTGGAGGACGTCCACGAAATGGAGCGACGCGGAGACTTCCTGGAGGATTTCGACGATGGCGCGCAGGTGGTCGCGTTCGTGCTGCACGTCCGCGAGGTGCGCGCGGAGGCGCGCCAGTTCATCCTCCGGCGACGGCAATCCCTCGGTCGTCAGGTTCGGCGAAGTCGGGTCTTGTCGAGTCGTCTCCATCGTGGGCCGCCTGGTGCGCGTTGAACTCGTCGCTCTCGAAACGGATAACGCGATTGCGGCCCGTTTCCTTGGCGACGTAGAGCGCATCGTCGGCCATCCGCACAAGGGCGTCGGCCTGGTCGATGCGGGCATGAGGCCATCCCGCTACCCCGAAGCTGGCGGTACGCGTGATGGTCCCGTCGGGGAAGGAAAATGTATGCGCCTCAATCCGTTTCCGCACCCTCTCGGCGAACTTGGCGGCGTCGTCCACGCCAGCGCCGGGCAGCAACATCATGAATTCCTCGCCACCGTATCGCCCTACGCGATCAATCTCGCGCGCTTCGTCGCGCAGGATGCCCGCGAGCTGCTTGAGCACCTGGTCGCCCGCCTGGTGTCCATAGGTGTCGTTCACGCTCTTGAACTTGTCCAGGTCGCACATCACGAGGGAGAACGGTTCGTTCAGCCGCTTCGCGTGCGAGAACATCTCGTCAATGCGATCGTTGAGGTGGCGCCTGTTGTCGAGCCCTGTGAGCGCGTCGGTGCGCGACATCATCAGCAACTGCTGATTCACCTCGAGCAGTTCCTTCTCCCGCTCCTTCAGCGACTCCTGAAGGCGCTTGATGCGCAGCATGGAGCGCACGCGGGCCTTCAATTCCGCAAAGTCGATGGGCTTCGTGATGTAGTCGTCGGCGCCCGCTTCCAGCCCTTCCACCTTGTCGTCGGTGGAGTCCAGGGCGGTCTGCATGATGATCGGAATGAACGGCAGCGCCTCGTTGCCCTTGATGATGCGCGCCACCTCGATGCCGCTCATCTCCGGCATCATCACGTCGAGCAGGATGAGATCGGGGCTGTTTTCGGTTACCATGGAGATGGCGGTGGGACCATTGTCGGCCGCCAGGGTGAGATATCCCCAACTCTCCAGCCGGACCTTCAATACCTCAATATTGTCTTCGTGGTCGTCCACGATGAGGATGCACTCCGGTGTTTCCACCGGGGCGCTACCTTGCTTGCCCCTGGTCGCGTCAGCCGGCATTCTGCGGGACATCCTTTCCGAGGAATCGCTGCACCTCGGCGACCACGGCCCGTGGCTCGCAGGGCTTGGCCAGGTAGCCGTCGCATCCCACTTCCATGGCTTTTTCTCGATCGCTGGCCAGCGCATGCGCCGTCAGGGCAATGATCGGGATGTGCCGCGTGAGCGGATCGTGCTTCAGCACCTGCGT
Source organism: bacterium (assembly GCA_040003455.1). Taxonomy (GTDB): domain Bacteria; phylum Gemmatimonadota; class Gemmatimonadetes; order Gemmatimonadales; family Gemmatimonadaceae; genus AG11. Next base: position 5,462 of record JBDUCM010000175.1, on the reverse strand, counting down.
GGCCTCCCATCCGTCAATGATCGGAATGGAGATGTCCATCAGGATGAGATCCGGGTGGTCTGCCCGCGCTTTGGCGATGCCCTCTTCGCCATTCAACGCCTCGATCACTCCGTAGCCGAAGTGCCGGAGAATCGTGGAATAGACGATGCGGTTGTCTTCGTTGTCCTCAACGAGCAGGACGGTTTTCCCATTGTTAGCCATGCATGCCCTCACGCCAAACGTATCGCGGGTAATCCGGCCGATGCATCGCGGTCGCGATACCCGGGTGTTCCACACCTGGATCCGGTCCTTCCAAATTGAACTTTTGCGGACAATAACGGAGGGACGCTCACAAACGGTTCACTAATTGGCATCCGGCACGCAATTTCCAAACCACCAATCGACCTCTACCGAACTACCCATGTCATACCTTGGTCCAGACCGTTCGCCAGCCGGCACCCGCACCGCTCCCCCGCCCGCGAACCATCGCGTGGCGCGTGTTGGAGCCGACCCCAGCCATGATACGGATTGGCAACAGGTTGCCGTCTTCGGCGCCGGCCTGGCCCTGGGGATTCTCGTGGGGGCAGGCGTAGCCCTGCTCACGGCCCCGCAGGCCGGTGTGGAAACGCGGGACGATCTCCGGCGAGGGGCCAGGCGCACCACCCGGGCCATTGGCCGAAGGAGCCGGACTGCCTGGACGGAGCTTCAAGAGGAGCTTCGCAGCGCCTCGGAGTCGCTGCGCCGCCGCAAATTGCGGCGGTCGCGGGATCGCGCGGTCCGTCGCGAACTGGCGCGGGAATCGGACCTGTAGAAAGACGACCGGACCGGGTGCGCTCGCGAGGGACTGGAGAGGCGAGCGCCCCGGGGTCAGCGCACGTCCTTCAGCTCACGTCCTTCAGTTCCTCGGCGGCTTCGGCCTTGTAGTGCTTGTCGTTGTAATCCGTGGCCGTTCCCTTGATCACGAAGTTGTACTGCTCGCGTGCCTTTTCCTTGTTGTCGCGGGCGGCATACACGCGAGCCAGGTCGAGATGGTGAACGAGCACCTTCGGATCGAGCGCGGTGGCACTTTCCATGAACTTCTGTGCGTCGTCCCACTTTGCGGATTCGAATGTCTTGCCGCCCAGCACGCGGATGGCGAGAAAGCGCACGAGTCCGTTCAGGCGGAGCACGTTGTAGTTCCACATGCCCATCACGTGCATGGCGCCCGGATCGTTCGGGTTGATGGCGAGCGCCGCCAGTGCCTCGGTGCGCACATCGCCGGCGTACTTCACCTGGTCCTTCTTGCCGAGGGTGAGTGCCTTGCGCCCCAGGGCGCGCGCGAGCTGAAAGTGTCCCTCGGCGTCCTGGCCATTCACCTCCACGGCGCGGCGCGCATATTGTTCAGCGAGCGAGAACAGCCGGTTGCGCTCCTGCTCGTCCGATGCGTACAGCCCCACGTCCACAGCTTCGCGCGTTGCCTTGCAGAGCGCGTCGTATGCCTTGGGGTCGAGCTTGATGGCTTCCTCGTAGTGATGCAACGCGGACGGCGCATCCATGGCGGCGTGGTCACGATCGCCCAGCGCTGTTCGCTCGGCGGCAGTCTGCGCGGCGAGCCGAAGCGGCGACATCGCGAGCGTGCACACGGTTGCCGCAGTAAGGAGGCGGCGACCCGTCGCTGTGGATACGAACATGAGGAGCTCCGTGATGCAGGTTGACGGTCGAACGCATCGCCCTGGAGAATGTGGCGGGCGGGTGGGAGTGCCGCGACGGAAACGACCAGCATTGTCTTGCCACTGTCTTGATACCCCAGAGAACGCTCAATGCTCGCACTGAGGCTCATCGAACGCAAACGCGACGGCGGACACATCGAGCCGGGCGAATGGCGCGCGCTCGCGAATGCGTATGCGGCAGGACATGTCCCTGACTACCAGATGGCCGCCTTTCTCATGGCGTGCTTCATCCGCGGCATGGATCGCGGCGAAACGCATGCGCTTACCGATGCGATGCTCCGCAGTGGCGATGTGCTGGACCTCGAGTACCTACAGCGGCCGCGTATCGACAAGCACTCCACGGGCGGCGTGGGTGACAAGGTGTCCATCGTGCTCGCGCCGCTGATCGCGTCTCTTGGCGTGGCGGTGCCGATGATGTCGGGGCGGGGACTCGGGCACACGGGCGGCACGCTCGACAAGCTCGAGGCCATTCCCGGGTTTGAGACCGGATTGACGCTGGACGCGGCGCGCCAGTTGCTCGAGACACTCAATTGCGCCCTCTTCGGACAGACAGCGGAAATCGCTCCCGCGGATCGCAAGATGTACTCGCTGCGCGACGCGACCGGCACAGTGGAGTCCATTCCACTCATCGCGGCCAGCATCATGAGCAAGAAGCTCGCGGAGGGGCTCACCGGTCTGGTGCTCGATGTGAAGCGTGGCTCGGGCGCGTTCCTTCCCGAACTCGAGCGCGGACTGGAATTGGCGCGGACGATGATCGACCTCGGTGCGGATTACAACTGTCCCGTGGTGGCCGTGATCACCGCGATGGACCGTCCGCTCGGGCGCGCATGCGGCAATGCGCTGGAGACGGAGGAGGCAATTCACGCGCTTCGTGGCGAAGGACCGGCCGACCTCATGGAGGTGACTTATGCCCTTGGCGCGGAGATGCTGATGCTGGCGAAGGTGGCCAAGGATCGCGACGACGCGCGCCGGATGATGGAGCGCGCCATCGCCACCGGGCGCGCCGCGGAGCACTTTCAGCGAATCATCGAGGCGCAGGGTGGCAACCCGGCCGTGGTGGACGATCCGTCAATCATGCCGCAGGCTGCCGAAGTCGAGATCTTCTCGGCGCCGCGTCGCGGATTTGTGTCGCGGGTGGAGCCGCGTGCCATCGGACGCGGGATTGCGTCGCTCGGTGGCGGACGCGCAACGATGGAGGATGTCCTGGATCTCTCCGTGGGATTCGTCATCACGGCGCGGCCGGGAGACTGGGTGGAACAGGGTGAGCCGCTGGCGACCATCTTCGCGAAGGACCGCGCCGGAGTTTCGAGCGGCCGCGCAACGCTGGGCGCAGCCATTACCCTGGCGGACGAAGCCGATCCACCGTTGCCGCTGGTGTCGCACAGGGTCAGCGCAAGTGGCGTGGACGTGTTGGCCGCATCGTAGCGGCGCTTGCGGCCGCCTCCATGGATTGGCTAGGATGATCCAGCGGAACGAGCGATTCACCTTCGAGAAATCTGATGCCTCCAAAAATCGCAAAACTTGCCGGACTGGGCGCCTTTGGCGCATGTGCGGGAATCGTCGGCGTGTACGCCCTGTTCCTGTATGGCACGCGCCCCACGGCGTCGTCCGGCCTGGACTCGCCCGAGCGCTTCCTCGCGCAGTTTGCCGTGGCTGGGGTGCTGCTCGCGTTGCTCGGTGTGCACATGGTATTGGCGCGGCGGCTCCTCGTGTTGTCGCGCGGAGAGGCAGAGCGGGCGTAGTCCAGTCGGCTCCCCCTCCTGCTTGCGGCTCGCCAAATGGCGCAGGAAATGCCATTTGCCGGAGCGAATCTCACGGGAGCATGAGAAGTGGAACTGTCTGAAGACAATGGTCGCGCTGCGGCGGCGGCCGAGGCGCGTTCGCAATTCAAGCGAGCCTTGATGGAGATGCACACGGCGCACCTGAGCGTTGATCGGGTGGAATCCGCTGCCGCGCAGTTCTGCGAATGCCTTCGAGATGCCGGCCTCGCGCCCGAGCAAGTGGTCGTGGAGGCGAAGGGGGTGATCGAGGAGACCATCGACGGCGACCATGCGCTGGCGGCGGAGCGATTGGTGCGGACGTGCATCGAGCACTACTATAGCGGGCGCTAGGCACAATGCCGTTCAGTCAACGCAAGTAGAGGCGCAGTACGTGAACCCCAGAGCGCACGGAGGGCTCGGTCGAAGCCTCCATCGCTTGCTCTTCCTCGGTGTTCCTCAGTGCCCCCTGTGGTAACGCGCGTTTTCGTCGCCTCCCTCTTCCTTCCCGTATCATGACAACATGCAGAGTCCACCTCGTTGTCGCGGGGATGCTCTTCGCGCTCTTGCCCGCGGAGGGATCTGCCCAACAGGTGTTGACGCCTCTCCCGCACCCGGTGAACTGGGACGCGCTCCGGGATGAGAGCACCGAGGTGCTTCGGCAATACATCCGCATCGACAACACCAATCCTCCCGGCAACGAGATCGAAGCGGCGCGGTTCCTGAAGCGCGTGCTGGAGCGGGAGGGGATCGAAGCACGCATTCTCGACACCACCGAGCTGGGTGCCGGCCACGCGAATCTGTATGCACGGCTCAGGGGGAATGGGACGAAGAAAGCCATCGCCCTCGTACATCACATGGATGTAGTGCCGGCCGTGGCATCGTACTGGACCACAGCGCCGTTCGGCGCGGAGTTGAAGGACGGGTACGTGTACGGGCGCGGCACACTCGACATGAAGGGGCAGGGCGTCGCCCATCTGATGGCGATGATCGCGCTCAAACGGAGCGGGGCGCCACTCACGCGGGACATCGTGTTCATCGCCAACACCAATGAGGAAACGGGCGGTACGGGCGCGGCGATGCTCGTGAAGCAGCACGCCGACCTGCTGAAGGACGTGGAATTCCTGTTCACGGAGGGTGGGGACAATCCCGTGACCAATGGCGTAGTCCGGTACTACGGCGTGGGTGTGGACGAGAAGCGTCCGTATGGATTGAAGCTCGTGGTGAAAGGGGTGCCGTCGCACGGCTCGCGCCCAACCAAGCTCAATCCCGTTCCGAGGCTCGTTGCCGCCCTCACTCGCGTGGCCCAATACGAAACGCCGCTGCATGCGGTTCCCGGGGTGCAGCACTATTTCGCCGTGCTGTCCGCTAGCTACTCGGGACAGCAGCGTGCCTGGCTGGCCGATGTGAGTACCGCGCTGAAGGACCCGGAGGCGCGCGCATGGCTGACGAGCGACGTGTACTGGAACGCGATCCTGCGGAACACCCTCTCGTTGACGATGCTCACCGGCTCGGACAAGAACAACGTCATTCCTCCCGAAGCGTCTGGCTACTTTGACGTGCGCCTGCTGCCCGACCAGGATCCAGCGGAATTCCTGGCGGAGATCAAGCGGGTGATTGCTGATACGGGGGTGCAGGTGGTGGCACCATCGACGATCAAGGTGCGGATGAACAATCCCATCGATACGGAGCTGTTCCGCGCAATCGAGCGCGCGGCGCACGATCGGGATCCGAAAGCCCTGGTGACGACCCCGATGTTCACGGCGGCTACCGATCGTCCCCACTACGCGGCGCTGGGCATCGTCAGCTACGGGTTCGATCCGTTTCGTGTGGAGAGCAGCGACATGCAGAAGGGGATGCACGGCAACGACGAGCGCATTTCGGTGGAGAACATGGGGTGGGGGGCACACTACCTGTTCGACATCCTCCGCTACGCTCAGTGACAGATGAGCGCGAGCTTGCCAGCTGGCAGACAACTGCTTGCAGTCATCAGTTGACAGGAGCTTCGAAACTGCCA
>JBDUCM010000174.1:0-10259 GCA_040003455.1 bacterium | reverse complement strand
CATGGGGCAGCGCGAGCATCCTGCCCATTTCGATGATGTACATCGACATGATGGGCGGCGAAGGACTTGCCTATGCAACGAAGATCGCGATCCTCAACGCGAACTACATCGCGAAGCGGCTGGACCCGCACTACCCGGTGCTCTACAAGGGGACGAAGGGGTGCGTGGCTCACGAGTGCATCGTCGATCCGCGGGCGCTCAAGGCAAGTGCAGGCATCGAGGTGGAAGACATCACCAAGCGCCTGATGGACTATGGCTTCCACGCGCCGACCGTCAGCTTCCCCGTGGCCGGCACGATGATGATCGAACCCACGGAGAGCGAGCCGAAGGCGGAACTGGATCGCTTCTGTGATGCGCTCATCGCCATTCGCGAGGAAGTGCGGCAGATCGAAATCGGCGCGAGCGACCGCGAGGACAATCCGCTCAAGCACGCGCCGCACACCATGCGCGCCGTGGTCAGCGATGCCTGGGATCACAAGTACGGCCGCGAGTTGGCAGCCTTCCCCACGGAAGACACCCGCCAGCGAAAGTTCTGGCCGTCAGTGGGGCGAGTGGAGAGTGCCTACGGCGACCGGCATCTGGTGTGTTCCTGCCTGCCAACGGACGCCTACGCAGAAGAGAATGCGTGAGGTAGTTCGGTGATTTGAAACGACAATGGCCACGAACCGCGGTTCGTGGCCATTTGTCTTTCGAGTCGCTGAACTCGTCCCTCAGCCCACCTTGCCGGTGTACGCAGCGGCGTCCATCAGGCCGGACTTCTCGCCCACGTCCGACATGCGCACCTTCACCATCCACCCATCGCCGTACGGACTGGTGTTCACCAGCGCCGGCTCGCCGTCAAGGCGACCGTTGATCTCCAGCACCTCGCCGCCCACCGGCGCGTAGAGCTCGGAGACGGCCTTCACCGCTTCGATGGTGCCGAACACTTCGTGCTTCTTGAACGTCGCGCCCACCTTGGGAAGCTCGACGAACACGATGTCGCCCAGTTCGCCCTGCGCGTAGTCGGTGATTCCGATGTAGACCACGCTCGCGTCGTCAGTGGCCTTGAGGTACTCGTGATCCTCTGTATACAGCAGATCCTGCGGAATGTCGGACACGGTTCGCTCCAGCGAATCAGAGTGGTGTAGGGACGCGCGGAGAATACCGGGCGACGAAGCGGGGTGTCAAGCGGACGAACAAGAAACACCTGCTCAACTGCCTCAGGACGTGGCGGTCGCCTCGGCCATTTCGTCCGCCTGCTGCCGGAGGGCAGACCACACCTCCGTGACACGCAGGTCAAGCTGCGTGAGGGTGCCATCATTGTCGATCACGAAATCTGCGCGGGCTCGCTTCAGCTCGGCGGGCATCTGCGCGACGATCATGTCCATTGCCTCCGTCTCGCGAAGGCCGCGCTCGCGCACCAACCGCTCCAGGCGCACCGGGCGGGGCGCGTCCACGAGCACAATGCGCTCGAAATTGTCCGTCATCCGGCGCTCGAACAGCAGCGGGATGTCGCACACCACCAGACGATCACCCCGATCGCGCGCGAGTTCGACCAGGGCTCCGCGCATGCGCTCCACTTCCGGGTGCACCAGCGAGTTCAACTGCTCCAACTCGGCCTGATCGCTGAACACGATCCGGCGCAGCGCCCCGCGGTCCAGCGATCCATCCGTGGCGAGGATGGATGAACCCCACCGCTCGACGATGGCCCGGTGTCCCGGAGTCCCCGCTTCCACGGCACGGCGCGCGAGTACATCGGCATCGATAATCGTGGCACCACGCTCGCTCAGGAGCTGGGTTACCGTGGATTTCCCGCTGCCAATATTCCCAGTGAGTCCGACGAGTAGCATGCCAATGGTGCAGTGAGGTATGTGATGGCGTTCGGATCGCAAGGTAGGGGTCACAGCCATACGCGGCAAGACATTTTTCGGGTGGACGGCCGCCCCCCGTCCACCATATTCCACGCATGCCCAGCCCGGAGCCGCAGTGACGACAGACCACCTCGATGACGATGGCCCACCATCTGGCGACGGCGGCTACGCGGCGCTGGTACGTGAGCAACTGGAACTCATCGGTGAGGATCCTGATCGCGAGGGACTCCTCCGCACTCCCGCGCGGGTGGAGAAGGCAATGGCCTTCCTCACGCGTGGCTATTCCGAGCGGCTGGAAGACGTGGTTGGCTCGGCGATCTTCAACGAAGATCATCGCAACATGGTGATGGTGCGCGACATCGAACTGTATTCGCTGTGTGAGCATCACTTGCTGCCATTCTTCGGCAGGGCGCACGTGGCGTACATCCCCAACGGGCGCATCGTGGGTCTGTCCAAGCTCCCGCGGATCGTGGATCACTTTGCTCGCCGGCTCCAGGTGCAGGAGCGCCTCACCGAACAGGTCGCCGCGGCGGTGGAGTCCGTGCTCCAGCCCCTCGGTGTTGGCGTGGTGATCGAGGCGTATCACCTCTGCATGATGATGCGCGGCGTAGAGAAGCAGAACTCCCGCACCATCACCTCGGCACTGCGCGGCGTGTTTCGTGACGACGCCCGCACGCGCGACGAGTTTCTTTCGCTGGCCCACGCGCCGTCCGCCATCCGGTAGCGCGGCTGGTAGCGCGGCCGCGCGGGGACTACTTCACGTCGTCCTCGTCATCGAACAGCACCCGATGCAGCGGCCTGTTTGGCGTTCGGCGCGAGAGCAACACCCCGATTTCGGCCGCTTCCGTTCGCGCACCGAGTTCGGTGAACAGGGCGAGCGAGCGCCGCAGTTCCTTTGTTGCCGACACGCGATCACCCAATAACCCGCGCAATACGCCCACGTCGCGGGCCGCCTGCGCCTCCAGCAGCCTCGTACCCGACCGGGTTGCGATATTCAGCGCTTCGGTGGCATTTCGCTCCGCGGCGGCGTGGTCGCCAGCCCGGCCCAGCGCGTGTGCTCGCCACCGAAGCGCTTCAGCGCGGCCCACTTCGTCGCCAATGTCGGCGTAGATGGCCAGCGCGTGGTCGCACGACACCACCGCATCAGCGAGTGCGCCAAGCTCCACCAGCACCTCCGAGCGATTGACCAGTGTCCGGGCGATGAGCTCACGGTTTTCGGCGTCCGTGGCCAGGCGAAGTGCGCCAGCGAACGACTCGTCAGCATCCGTCCATCGCGACAGCTCGGCTTCAACCAGGCCGCGGTTGTAGAGCGCGAGCGTTGCGCTGGCCACATCCTCGTTCTGCTCGAACAAGGTGAAGGCGCGGTGGTAGTGATCGCGAGCCTGGGCGTGATGGCCCTCGATGCTTTCAATGACGCCAAGGTTGAGCAGTACTTTCGCCTTGAGGACGGTGTCCGCGGTTCGTGACTCGGCCGACGCGTAGGCTCGCCGCGCCCCGGCGTAATCGCCGCGAGCGTACTGGACCACGCCGATGCCATTGTCGATGCGGGCGTGCAGCTCCTTGTCGTGCATCTCGTCCGCGAGCGCTCGCGCCTGTTCGTAGCAGGAGAGTGCGGCGTCCAGGCGCCCCTGTCGCCAGCTCACGCGGCCGAGGAGGAAGCGCGCTTCCGCGGCCGTGCGATCGTCGTTGGATGCAAGGAGTGCGCGGTAGGCGGCAGCGGCGGCAACGAAGTCTCCTTCGGCTTCCGCCACCTGGCCACCAACGAGCGAGGCGGGGTTCGTCAAACCGCGAGCCCAGGTGCACGCGCCGGGGAGCGTGATCGTGGTTCGCTGGCGCTGGTCACACGCGCCTGCACCTGGCGCATGAGAGCCCGCACCACATAGGAAGCGCCACCGCGGAGGCGAATCTCTCCGGGGGTGGCGTGCAGATAGCGCTGGCAGGTGTTCCGGAAGGCGCTGCCAGAGGGGAAGTCGAGGGTGGCCGCGACACGGTCGGCGCTGCGATGTGCATCCTCGAGCATGTGCGCCGCGACAATGAGCCGCCCCCAGGTGAGCAGCAGTTGCGGGGGCGGGAACCCCTCGGCGGCAAGCCGCTGGGTTACCGCACGGCGCGGTTGCGCGAGGAGCCGCGCCAGTCCGGTGGGGGCCAGCCGTTCGTGCGCCCGGGTGACTGCCAGGAGCACCGCGTCAGTAACCAACTGGTCCACCCCATCCAGGGAGCGGCGGATCAGGCCCGCCAGGCTCTTGGATTCGGCGCGCTCGATGAGGGCCAGCAGGGGGCGCGGGGCATCGTCCTGACCTACGAGAATGAGGCCGTCCACGCCGGCTCGGCCGGCGTCGAACAGGTCGTGGCCGCGCTCCATGGCCATGGTGATGTAGGCCACGAGGGTGAGGCGCGGCAGGCGCTGCTTCAGCTCGCGCACCCCTTCGAAATCCAGGTCCTTTTGCCAGTACAGGTCCACCACGGCAACGCGGACGGGCTCCCGATCGCACACACGCGTGAGCGTTGCCCAGTCGCTGCATTCGCGGAGCTCGTGCCGGTCGCGAATGGCGGACCGAAGCCGCTGGACCTGAATCGGCTGGGGCAGGAGGGTGGCGATGACAGCCATAAATCTTTGTGAAGGTAGTGCGAGTCTTCAGCCAAAGGACGCCAGAGTCAATCCCCCGTCACCGGAATGGCGTCCGCAGTCACAACGTGACAGTCTCGACGCGGAATGTGATAGTGGCAGATTGTTGTCAATCGTACCCTCTATGCGTCGCTAGTAGCGAGCTGGAATGGCGACAACCCGAAGGTTTCCAGGTGAGGCACATGGCAAGATCATTTGAGGCGACGAAGGGGACACGCGCGGGGTTCTCGCTGATCGAGCTGCTCATCGTGCTCATCGTCATGAGCGTCATCTTTGGCATGGCCATTCCGAAGCTCAATCTGGGCCAGTACCGGGCCGACGCCGCCGCGCAGCAGGTGCGCTCCGTGTTCCAGACGGCGCAACGGACGTCGCTCACGCGGCAGTACGACGTGATCGTGAGCGTCGATACCGTCCAATTTGGACTCCGCATTGCCGAAGACGTAAACAATGACGGCACCATCCAGGTTTCCGAATGGAAGTTCTGGCGGCCTGCCGGTGAAGGTAACCAGTTCGCCGTGCCGCCCAAGGGCGTGAATGTGTCCACCCCATCCACCTCGGTCGTGGGCTCGGCGCTGGTGCAGGTGAGCGGACTGCCGAGCATCGTGTTCCATCGTGACGGCTCCACGAGTTCGGATGCGGAGATGTTCGTGAAGAGCGTCAACAAGGGCCGCACGGATTTCCGCGCGATCACGCTGACGAGGGCGACGGGCCGTACGGAGCTGTACCGGCTGTCGGGCACGGGTTCAACCTCTGTGTGGCAGGTGGTGCAGTGAGACGAGCGAAAGGACTTCGTCGTCGTTCGCGCCGGCTCATCCGCGGCGCGCGGCGCAGCGGCATGAGCCTGGTGGAGGTGATCGTCGCGATGTTGCTGCTGGTGACGGTCATCCTGGTGCTCGGCGGCTTCAGCGCGAAGTTCGCGCAGGCCACAGGCCAGGCGCACCTCATCGTGCTGGCCAATGAGCTTGCGGCCACCCGCCTCGATGCCGTGCGCCAGCAGCCGACCTACGCCGCCATCGACAGCCTGGTGCAAACCGACACCGTGAAGGCGGATTTCTCCACGTATACCGTCAGGACGCAGATGGTACGCATTGGCGGAGCGGTCACCGATTCCGTGGACTACAAACTCGTCACCGTGACCGTCACGCATCCAGCGATGCGCAAGACGGTCACCAAGACCACAGCCGTGGCGGCTTTCTGATGCGCACACCATTGCAGGCTCGTCGCGGATTCACCCTCATCGAAATCATGATTTCGATGCTGCTGCTGCTCTTCATCACGGGAGCGGCGGTGCAGTTCCTTCGCAAGCAGACCGGCCTGGTGTCGCGCGAGACCTCGCGCATGGATGCCATGCAGAATGCGCAGTTTGCCGCGTCGCAGATCGAGCGCGAACTCCGCGAGGCGGGTGCGGGCGCGTCGGACCAGCAGCCGATGATCGTGCAGCTCGATTCCATGGCGATCACGTTCAATGCGAACATGGTGTCGGTGGACACGGGCGATGTGCGCGCCGTGTATCAACTGCGGGACGCCGACACGAATGCCGCGCGGACGATGCTCAAGTCCGAACGTATGGCGCTGCCGAATTCCAGTCCGGTCGTGAACTATCCCGACAGTACCTATTTCTGGGCGTCTGGCGTACAGAGTGGCGCGGAGACCATCAGCTACTACCTGCGCCCCGACAGTACGACCTCGCTGAGCCAGCGCTACCTGTTGTTCCGCCGCGTGAACGCTCTCCCGGCCACGCTCATCGCTCGGTCCATCGTGAAGAACACGCTCGATACGATGCCGTTCTTCACGTACTACAAGACGGACACGCTCAACCACCTGATCGCGATCGCGAAGAACAAGTTTCCGATGTACCACGTGATGATCCATGGCGCGGTGGACGACACCGGGAAGTCCGCGCAGACCGACAGTATTCGTGCGGTTCGGCTGCACTTTCTCACGGCGTCGCGCGACTATCGCACCGGCAAGGACAACCTGCGCACGGTTGAGACGCTCGTGCGTCTCATGAATGCCGGACTCCTGCACAGCACGTCGTGCGGGCAGCCTCCCATCGCGACCGCCACGCCGGTTGCCACGTCGTCCGTGGCGGCGGCGCCGATCAAGTCCGTGACCATCACCTGGACTGCGTCGACGGACGATGCTACTGGCGAGGCAGACATCGAGCGCTACGCGATCTTCCGGCGCCTCTCGACGCAGACGTCGTTCGGCGATCCCATCTCGAGCATCCCGGCAAGCAAGGCGGCGAGCTATTCGTTCAATGATCGAGCGGTAGTCGCGAGCAACGTGTACGTGTACGGCATTGCCGCGCAGGACTGTACCCCGAATCTCTCAGCTGTGACGGCATCGGCGGCTGTCACGGTCCTTCCTTAGGAGGCGCCATGTTCACCATCAGCCACACGACGCAATCGCGTCGGGCGCACCGACCGGAACGCAGGCCCCGGCGCGGCGTCGCCCTTGTCTTCGTCCTCATCTTCGTCATCGCCATGGCCGCCCTGGCCATGTCGTCCATCTTCATGGCGTCGAATGCGAATCTCCTCGCGAAGTCGTACGATCGCGAGCGGGATCTCAAGTATGCAGCCGAGGCGGCCCTCGCCATCGGGAAGAGCCGAGTGAATGCGGATCCCTCCATCCTGACGCTGGCCGTCGGCAAGGTGGATACGGTCATCCTCAAGAACTTCACGATCACCGGTGCGGACGGACTGCCGCTGTCCGGTATCAAGGTGAACGTCTACGTGGGGCCGACGGGCTCGTTGAGCGGGCAGGCCGGCCGCTTCTCGAGCATCGTGGCCGAGGCGCGCGATCAGCGCGGGAACGGCTTCATTCGCCGACTGGAGCTCACGCAGGAGAGCTTCGCCAAGTTTGCCTACTGGTCGAACAACGAGTCGAACGGATCCACCACGATTTTCTTCAACAATCATGACGAGCTGTGGGGACCGGTGTGGTCCAACGATACCATCAGCATTGGTACCGGTGGTGCCGTGTTCCACGATCAGGTCGGCACCGCGTTCTTCATCTCGGGCGCGTCGTACGGCACGTACAGCAAGGGCTATCAGCAGTACCAGAAGCCAATCCCGCTACCGAGCACCGCCGCACTGACAAATCTCAGTACCATCGCGACATCCAGCGGTTGGAATTTCACGAGCGCCGCCACGGCGAGCCAAACGGAAACGAGCGTGCGTGACCGCCTCGAGTTTGTCGCCGTGGACCTGGACGGCGTAAACGACTCGCTGGACTTGAACGAGGGGCTGTTCCGCATTTATCAAGTGCAATCCGGAAAGGACTCGTTGCTGCGCGGCAATTGGCGCGGAACAACGCCAGCCACCGCGACTCAATGTGGCGATTGGCACTGGGCTCGCGCCGACGCGGCGGCGGGTACGGCACTTGGCGATAGTGTACAGAAGTTCTTCCCGGCGAGCGTGCACGCAGCTAGCTGGTTTCGTCCAATGGTCAAGCAGGGCTACCGCGACCAGGGCTACTCGACCACCTATTCCGACAGCGCATCGATCGCCGACTCGGTTTCAGGCCGTAACGCCGCAGGAGTCAAGAAGATTCTCACCAACCCGAACGCGCGGTGCTACTCGGCTGGTGATCCACACCTTGTTGCCACCGATCGGGCCACGACCATCGCCAACCCCATAGGCGGCAACTATACAAGCAATCAGGTCAACAAGGGCGGCACCGATACGACGTTTACGCCGGTCGGAGTCAACGGAGCGTGGAAGGCGAACCCGGCCACCCCGGCGGCCATCGTGGGTACCAAACGTCCGTGGGACAAGAACTATCTCTTCCCGATCGACCGTGCCTTCAACAGCGCCGCAAAGGGTGTCATCTACTTCACCGGAAACCTGGCAGTGAGTGGCACGCTGAACGGGCGCGTCACCTTGTACGCCCACGGCAGCATCGTGCTAACAGATGATCTCCGCTACGCAAATGATCCCGTGAATGGGCGATGCAAGACGGACATCCTCGGCCTCCTGAGCGACAAGGACATCGTCATCGCGGACAATGCGATGAACACCCCGCAGGATGTGGGAGGGGGCACCATGCGCGCGCTCGATGACACCAAGGACATGTACATCCACGCCGTCATGATGGCACTCGGCACCTCCTTCAGGGTCGAGAACTACGGTGGCGGACCGACCAATGTGAATGACTGCGACGTGTCGAGTAACGGGCGTGGCTGCATCTACCTGTCGGGCGGGCTGATTCAGAACTCGCGAGGCGCGGTCGGAACGAGCAGCGGGTCGGGTTTCGCCAAGCGCTACTCGTACGATCACTGTGCTGTCGTGAATCCGCCGCCGTACTTTCCGACGACTGGCCGGTTCCAGGAGAACCGGTATGTCGAGCTGGATCCAGCGGGCTTTACGGACTCGACCTATTTCCGTTCCATCGTTCCATAGGGCGTAAGGAGATTCAGGGGTGACGAGGGTCGCGACGCACAACATCGCGACCCTCGTCATATGGCCAGCGCGAGCATGCAGTCCATCTCACGGGGTCGGTAACGCCGGTCCGAAATGGGAAGAAGCGTTGATTCGTCGTCCGTCGCTCGTTTTCACTTGTCGCACCCGGGCGCTCCCGCGTCGAGGCCGCGCTGGCGTGTCGCGCATCGCGATCGCCGCCGCCGTTGTTCTGCTCGCGTGTCACCAGGCACCCCAGCCGCAAGGCGGAGCAGTCCGGCCGACTGCAACGACGGACGAGTTCAACGCAACCACTTTCATCCCATCCGTGGCGCCGGAGTCAATCACGACCGCGATGTGGATCGCGATTACGCAGCCGGACAACATCATACCCCGTGGTCCTGGCGGCGTGATCCGAGATGTCATTACCGTGCACTTCGAGACGTCCGCGACTGCGGCGAATCGTCAATACGCCATGGCGCAGGTCCGAGGAAGCGTCGTTGGGGGTACGGGCGCCGGAGTCGGCGAGCACGTGTACTATGTTCGAATCCCCTACCATCTCGCCGCAGGCGACAGTGCGCTTGGCCCGGTCTTGCGCGCGACTGTCGTGTTGCGCGCGCTGCCGTTCGTGAAAATGGCCGCCGTCGTTGCCACCGGTCCGGTCATTGTTCCGAACGCGGCGCCGAGAGGGATCTCACAGACAGTCATCGATAGCGCTTACGCCCCAGCCAACCTGCTGAACAATCCACCGAGTGTTCAAGGGATCGTTGCCCGCAATACATTGTTGGTGCGATTTGTCCCGACGGCAACGCTGGCGCAGCGCGAAGCGGCTTTTGCGCTCGTTGATGCCGACGTGATCGGCGGAATGCTCGGGACAGCGACTACGGAAGGCTTGTACTATATCAGGCTTCGGCATGCGATTGCCCTGCCACCCGATAGTACCTCTGGCCCTATGCTTCGTGCGCTAAAGGCCTTGAAGGCACTCCCGTACGTAAGGGCTGCCTTATACGACCGCCTCGATCAAACCATCGACGTTTTCAATCGCTGACGCCAAACGTCGCGATTCACGGTGGAGCACTCCGCCAACGACCAGCCGTTGCGTGCACCGCCGGGGTCGTGTATGAGGCCGTACACTGCACAGAGTGTCCCACTTGTTGACGGACAATGGTGCCTACTGTCGTTGCGTCATCTCCGCAACAGACAGCGTTGGCATGTCGGCAACGATTATTCAGTGGATCCGGCTCGACTGACCGGCCCGCTATTCCAGCCGTTTCGCTGAGAGATATACATGAAGTCGTGTTTTCGATGTTGCATGCAAGGAGGGGAGGTGGAATTGACTCGCCCTGACGGACACCAACATAACCCCGGTTAGGTTATGGGGGT
>JBDUCM010000055.1:0-32256 GCA_040003455.1 bacterium | reverse complement strand
TCGTCTGAGAAACAGCCGGATTGAAACGGAAACGGCCGGATAAAGCGTACAGCGGTGCGCTCAAGCTATCCGGCCGTTTTCGTTCACATCCGGCTTCTTCTAGAAAGGGCCTTCGGCGGCCCCAGCGGCCAGGGTCAGGGAACGCGTGGCCATCTCGGTCACGACGCGCGAGATGAACTCGTCAACCCCAACGGGCGCGGGCTTCTGGCCCTCCCCCGCCCCGCGGGTGTTCACGGCGACCTGATCCGCTTCGGCTTCCCGCCGTCCGATCACGCACATATACGGCACCTTCATGCGGGCGCCCTCGGCAACCCGGTACTTCAACGTCTCGTTGCGGTCGTCGAGCGACGCGCGAATGCCCGCCGACAGCATGCGTTCCACGATGGCCGCCGCAACCGGCGCCTGATCGAGCGAAATCGGCAGCACACGAACCTGCTCCGGTGAGAGCCAGGTAGGGAACGCACCGGCAAAGTGCTCGATGAGGATGGCAATGAACCGCTCGAACGAGCCACTCACTGCGCGATGGATCACCACGGGCCGGTGGGCCGTATTGTCCTCGCCCGCGTACGTGAGATCGAAGCGTTCCGGCGCGGCATAGTCCAGTTGAATGGTGCCCAACTGCCACGCGCGGCCAATGGAATCGGTCACGTCGAAATCGATCTTGGGTCCGTAGAACGCACCGTCGCCTTCCTTCAGCGTATACGGCTTGCCCGTGGCCTCGAGCGCGGACTTGAGCGCGCCTTCCGCACGATCCCACATGGCGTCGTCGCCGAGCCGCGTTTCGGGGCGCGTTGCAAATTTCAATGTGGCGCTGAGGCCGAACGACTCGTAGTAACCGAGGATGAAGTCCATGAGGAACTTGACCTCGGCAACAATCTGGTCTTCGCGAAGGAAGACATGGCAGTCGTCCTGCGCGAACTGGCGCACGCGTGTGAGCCCGCTGAGCGCACCGGTCACTTCATTCCGGTGCAGCACGTCGAAGGTGACGTAGCGCTTTGGCAGTTCACGATACGAGTGCTTCTTGGCGAGATACAGCAGGTAGTGCGACGGGCAGTTCATGGGCTTGAGCGAGAGGTCATGCTCTCCCGACTCGTTGTCGAGTACGAGGAACATGTTCTCCTTGTACTTGCCCCAATGGCCCGACATCTCCCACAGCCCCTTGTTGTACATCAGGGGGGTCTTGATCTCCGAGAAGTCGCGCTTCTGCCGCTCGCGGACATAGTCCACGAGCAGGTTGTAGAGGGTGGTTCCACGTTCAGTCCAGAAGGTGGCGCCCGGAGCGAACGGATGGAGCATGAAGAGGTCGAGTTCCTTGCCCAGTCGTCGATGGTCACGCTTCTTCGCCTCTTCCAGCCGGAAGAGATGCGCGTCCAGTTCGTCCTTCTTGAAGAAGGCCGTGCCGTAGATGCGCTGGAGCATCTGCCGTTTTTCATCGCCCCGCCAATAGGCGCCAGCGGCGCTGAGCAACTTGAAGTGCTTGAGCCGTCCGGTGTCGGGCACATGGGGGCCGCGGCAGAGATCGATGAACGGCCCGTCCGTATACGTGGAGATGACCTCAGCAGGATCCGTGAAGTCGTCCAGGCGCTCGAGTTTGAGGGGATCGTCGGCGAAACGGACCCTCGCCTCGCTCATGTCCACCTCGGCGCGCACGAACGGATACTTCTCCTGCGCCACCTTCTTCATCTCCGATTCGAACGCGGCCAGGTCGTCGGGGGTGAAGGGCGACGCCACTTCAAAGTCGTAGTAGAAGCCGTCTTCAATAGCCGGCCCGAAGCCGATCTTGGCGTCGGGACGGAGGCGACGAACCGCCGTGGCGAGCACGTGCGCGGCGGAATGGCGCAGCACAGCCACCGCCTCCGGATCGCGCTCCGTGATGACACGAAACGCTCCTCCCTTCCGAAGCGGCGTCATCAAGTCCTGAATGGCTCCGTCCACGGACACGGCGACCGCGGCCATGAGCAGCCGCTCGCCGATGCCACGCACCACGTCTGCCGGCAACGTGCCTGCGGGCACCACCCGCGTGGCGCCGTCGGGCAGAACGAGAGTGACGTCGGCGTCGAGGGACGCGGCGGAATCAGGACGATCGATCATGTGTGGCGGAGGTTCGAGTCGCTGGAAAACGCTATGCGAGCATTGGCACGAGGTGCCGAGCGTACTTGAAGTAAAGGACAAGCCCCAGAAGAATGCCGGCCCACACGGCAATCCAGAACACCACGCGGCGCATTGGGACGGTTTCGTCCAACAGGTCGGTGTCGCCAGGGCGGAGGAATCGCGAGAGGCGCAATGACCGAATATGATGGGGAAATGGTGGGCCTTCTTCTTGCACCGCGTTCGCGCATTACTTCTCTGCAAGCTATCCTTGCGGCAGACCCTTCGCCACAGGCTTCCGGCTATGTCATATCTGCGGTTTCGGGATGAGGAAGAGTCCTCGTCCGCCACTACCATTGCCACCGTGCTTCTGGGTGCGGTTGCCGGCTTCGCGCTTGGTATGGTCGTCGCCCAACGTGTGGGCGGCTTCAGCGGCCTTGCCGACAAGGTGCGGCGTCGCGGCGCCAAGCCCGCGAGCGCCTCGGCGGCCGAGCCCCAGGTGGCCGACGACTACGCTGACTACGACGAATACGAGGACGACGAAATCGAGGAGGATGGTGAGGACACCCTCGAGGACCACGTGCTCGAGGCGTTCCGCAATGATCCAATCCTCATGGAACGCGCCGTGGACATTGGCGGCATCGGCGAGGAAACCATCGAGCTGTCCGGCTGGGTGACCACGGATCAGGAATCGGAGCACGCAGTGACGATTGCGCGTGGCGTGCCCGGCGTGAAAACGGTGGTGAACCGGCTGGCCGTGGGCGAGGACGAGGAGCGCGCGCTGGAGAACGCCCGGCTGTTTGAAGCAGGCGACGATGCACACGTGGAAGCGCACTGGGAAGGCAACACGGTTGGCATGGGCCGGTCTCGCCAGGGCAACTCGTCGGAACCTGACCGCCACCAGGACCCAAAGACCAAGATTGCCGAGCGGTGGACCAGCGCCGATGCCGAGGTGCGGCAGGCAGCGGACGACATCAGCACCATTTCGGCGGAGCGTCGCCAGCGTGAGAAGAAGGCGGCGAAGGGCGTGCCGCAGGCCGATCACGTGACGGACCAGTCGCCGTAACTTTGGCCGGCATGACCCGCGAGTTAACTTTCGCGGGTCATGTCCAATCCAGGCGAAGCCGCACCAGAGTCCGTGAGCGCACCGGACGATTTTCCCGCGCAATACGATCCTGCCGCCACCGAAGCGGCAATCTATGAGCGCTGGCAACAGGCGGGATGTTTCACGGCCGATGCCTCGCGCTCCAATCGGATTGGCGGCGATCGCGAGCCGTACTCCATCGTCATGCCGCCGCCGAACGTCACCGCCATCCTCCACGTTGGCCATGGCCTGAACGGCACAGTGCAGGATGTGCTCGTGCGCTGGGCGCGCATGAAGGGACGGGAGACGCTGTGGCTGCCCGGAACGGACCACGCCGGCATCGCCACGCAGAACGTCGTGGAAAAGCAACTCGCTGCGGAAGGCCTTACGCGCGATGACCTGGGCCGCGACAAGTTCGTGCAGCGCACCATCGCGTTCGTGGAGGAAACGGGCGGCACCATCATCCAGCAGCTCAAGTCCATCGGGACGTCGGCTGATTGGTCGCGCACGGCTTACACGCTGAGCCCCGAGTTGTCGGTGGCCGTGCGCGAGGCGTTCGTGCGCCTGTATGAGCGCGGCCTGATCTATCGCGGCCATCGCGTCATTCACTGGTGTCCACGCTGCCTCACGTCCCTTTCGGACGAGGAGGCGGAGGCGCAGGAGACGACGGGCGCGCTGTATCACATCTCGTATCCGCTCGCCGACGATCCCACGCGGTCCATCACGGTGGCCACCACGCGACCGGAGACGATGCTGGGCGACGTTGCCGTGGCGGTGAACGGTGCCGACGAACGGTACGCCGACCTCATTGGCAAGCAAGTCATCCTGCCAATTCTGAACCTCGCCATTCCCGTCATCGCCGACGACTACGCTGATCCCGCGTTCGGCACGGGCGTGGTGAAGATCACACCGGCACACGACGCCAACGATTTCGAAGTCGGAAAGCGGCACGGCCTGGCAGCGCCCATCGTGATCGACATGCACGGCGCCATGGCCGAGGGTGCGGATGCGAAGGGTCGCGTGCCAGAAGCGCTCCGCGGACTGGATCGATTCGAGGCACGCAAGGCCATCGTGAAGCTGCTCGAGGAGTCCGGGCGTCTCGTCAAGAGGGAGACGCACCAGCACAACGTGAGGCATTGCTACCGCTGCGACACGGTGGTGGAGCCTCGGCTCAGCGACCAGTGGTTCGTGAAGATGGCGGAGCTCGCGGCGCCTGCACTTGAAGGCGCGCGGACGGGTCGCGTGCGCCTCCTGCCCGAAAAATGGGTTGGGGTGTACGAGCACTGGATGACGAATATCCGGGACTGGAATATCTCCCGGCAGCTCTGGTGGGGGCATCGCATTCCTGTCTGGTACTGCAAGGCATGCGATCCGCCGCAGAACGTCATCGCCAGCCGTGAGGATCTCACGGCGTGCCCGCACTGTGGAGGCGATGTCGTACAGGATGAAGACGTGCTCGATACCTGGTTCTCGAGCTGGCTATGGCCCATGTCCACGCTCGGCTGGCCCAACGAAAAGGCCACCGACCTGCGCGCGTTCTATCCAACGGACGTGCTGGTCACCGCGCCGGAGATCCTGTTTTTCTGGGTGGCGCGCATGATCATGGCGGGCTATGCCTTCATGGGTGACGCGCCATTTCATACGGTGTACCTCCATGGCACCGCGCGCGACACACAGGGCCGCAAGATGTCGAAGTCACTCGGCAACGGCATCGACCCGATGGACGTGGTACGCCTCTACGGCGCCGATGCGCTGCGCTACACGCTCATTGCCGGAATGGGCATGGGCGCCGATGTCTTCCTCGACCCGGCCGATCTCGACAAGTCGTTCGCGACGGGGCGCAACTTTGCGACGAAGCTCTGGAACATCGGCCGCTTCCTCCTCAAGAATGTGGGCGATGGCGAAGTGCGACCGTTCGCCGACCTGACGCCGGGCGAGTTGACGCGAACCGACGCGTGGATTCTCGATCGTCTCGATGCGGCCATTCGCGAATCTGATCGCGCGATAGGTCCCATCAAGCCCAGCGCGGCCACCTGGCGGGACGATGAACTCAACGCCGGGTTGCGACTGAACGAATTTGCCGAGACGGCCCGTCGCTTCGTGTGGAACGAACTTGCCGACTGGTATCTCGAGGCAAGCAAGACGCGGCTCCTCACACCCGGTGCGGATCAGCAGGTAGCGCGCGCGGTGCTGGTGCACGTCTTCGATCAGGCGCTGCGGCTGCTCCACCCCATCGTGCCGTTCGTGACGGAAGCGCTGTGGCAGCGACTGCCCGGTCATGTGGACGGAACGTATCTGGCTACTTCCGAATGGCCCTCGGTGGGTACGGCGTCGTCATGGGCTGTTGCCGCAGGCCAGTTCGAACTGCTCAAGGAAGTGGTGGAACAGATGCGGCGTGTGCGCTCCGAGTATGCACTGCCCCCCACCAAGGCCATTGACGCTTTTGTGGTGGCCGCACCGGAGCTTCGCGCAACGCTGGAGCAGGAAGCGGCGCTCATGACGCGGCTTGCGCGCACGACGCTCGCATTCGTGGATGGGGCGCCCGCCGGCGCTGCCGCGAATGTGATTCTCTCTGGTGGAACGCAGTTGATCATTCCTCTTGCGGGCCTGATTGACGTAGAGAAGGAATGCGCACGCCTGAACACCGAGCTCGCCAATCTTGAAAAGCAGTTGACCGCACTCGAAGGCCGTCTCGGTAACGCAGGCTTTGTGGATCGCGCGCCGGCGAATGTGGTGGAGGCCGAACGCGCGAAGCTCATCGAGTGGACGACCCGTCGGGATCTCCTTCGGACTCGCGTCGAGGCACTGTGCGGAACGGGCTGATCGCGCTGGTGGTGGTGCTGACAGCGTGCGCGTCGGCGTCTCCTCCGCCTGGAGGCCCCGAGGACAAGGCGCCGCCCCTGCTCCTGCGCGTCACACCGGACACCCAAGCGGTGAACGTGCACGACCAGAACGTGAGCTTCTTTTTCGATGAGACGATCAACGATCGTGGAGGTGCGGATCAGGAAGTGGATAACTTCTTCCTGGTCTCGCCGTCGGATGGCAAGGCGCGCGTCTATTGGCATCGCAACCGTATCGACGTCCGCCCGCGGAATGGCTTCCGCCCGAACACGGCGTATACGGTCACGCTACTACCAGGGTTGGCCGACCTGCGCACCAATCGGATGAAGACGGGCGGCTCTGTTGTCTTCTCAACGGGACCCACCATTCCGAGAGAGCGCATTGTCGGCGTTGCGTTCGACTGGGTTGCCGAGCGTACGGCACCACGCGCCTACATGGAGGCGATCACCCCGGACAGCATCGTCTACCTCGCGCAGGCCGATTCATTGGGGAAATTCACGATCGGGCCGTTGGCACCAGGCACCTACCTCGTGCGCGCGATTCTCGACGCGAACAACAATCGCGCGCTCGATCGCAATGAGTTGTTCGACACCGTTCGCGTGACGGTGCCGCACGTGGGACCTGTCGAACTGCTCGCCGCCGCGCGAGATACGCTGGCCGCGACGATCGGTTCCGTGGACGTGCTCGACTCGACGCGCATCCGTCTCACGTTTACACGTCTGCTCGACCCGGCGCAGCCATTGAACGTTGCGGCGTTCCGACTGCTCGCCGCGGACAGCACACCGGTTTCGATTGTTGCGGCGCTGTCGCCGCGCCTGGAGCGGTTGGCGGATTCGGTTGCGGCCAAGGCGAAAACGGACTCTGCGCGTCGCGCGGACTCGGTCGCGGGAAAGGCGCCCCTCCCGATTGCGGCGGCGCCGCCAGCGCAGGCATCGCGTGGCGGGGTAGCGCCGCCGCCACCGCCTGCCAAGCCGTCTGTTCCACCGCCGTTCACCACGATTACCCTCACGCTGGGCCAAGCGCTGGCTCCGAGCAAGCCTTTCCGCGTGAGCGCTACCGGAATTCGGGCGTTGAATGGGAAGACGGAGCCGAGCTCGCGCCCCTTCTCCACACCCAAGCCTCCGCCGCCGCCAAAGGACACAGTGGCCGCAAAGCCCGCCGTGAAGGATTCGGCGGCCGCGCGGCCGGCGACACCTCCCGTGACACCTCCCGTGACACCTCCGACGGCACCGGTCAAGCCACCGTCAGTCCGCCGATGAGCGATCCCCGCCGCACCCTTCCGAGCGTGAGCGCATTGCTTGAGAGCGCCGGGGTTCGCGCGCTGCTCGAGTCAGCGCCGAGGGGTGTGGTGGTTGATGCGGTTCGTAGCGCGATCGACCTCGTGCGCGAACAAGGAGGGGCGCAGCCAACAACGGAGTCGCAGTGGGTGGCCACGATCGGAGCGCTCGTCGTGGAGGCGTTACGGCCGTCGCTGCGGCCTGTTATCAATGCCACCGGCATCGTGCTGCACACCAACCTTGGGCGAGCGCCGCTTGCCACTTCCGCGATCGATGCGATCACGCGAGTGGCGAGCGGTTACAGCAACCTCGAATTCGACCTTGATCGCGGCGTGCGTGGCTCGCGGTATGCCCATTGCTCCGCGCTGCTGCGCGAGTTGACGGGTGCTGCGGATGCACTGGTGGTGAACAACTGCGCGGCGGCGCTGGTGATGGCGCTCAATACCGTTGCCGAGGGCAAGGACGCCTTGCTGTCGCGCGGGGAGCTCGTGGAGATTGGCGGAAGTTTTCGCGTCCACGAGATCATGGCCAAGAGCGGAGCGAGGCTACGCGAAGTGGGTGCCACCAATCGTACACACCTGGTGGACTATGCCCGCGCCATCGACATGCGAACTGGCGCGCTGCTCAAGGTGCATCGGTCGAACTTTGCGGTGCATGGTTTCGTGGCAGAGGTTGCGGTGTCGGAGCTTGCGCCGATGGCTCGGGAGCGCGGCATCCCGGTCATCCATGATCTCGGGAGTGGGCTTCTCATCTCGCTTGCGGGCATTGGACTGTCTGGCGAACCCACCGCGCGTGAGGCGCTGGACGCCGGCGCATCGGTAGTTGTGATGAGCGGCGACAAGCTGCTCGGCGGACCCCAGTGTGGCCTCATCCTCGGCGACGCGAAGCTCATCGACGCCATGCGGCAGAATCCTCTCGCGCGATCCTATCGCGTTGACAAGCTGACGCTGGCTGCATTGGAGGCCACCCTCACCCTCTATCGCGACCCCGCGGCAGCCATGCGCGACGTACCAACACTGGCACTCCTCGCTGCGCCGCTCTCGGACTTGCGCGCGCGGGCGACGCGCTGCGTGGATGCATGGGGTAGTGCTGGATTGTCCGCTGAAGTCATCGATACCACGTCCACGGTGGGAGCGGGCGCCTTTCCAACCACGGAATTGCCGAGCGTCGCCGTGGTGCTGGCCGGGAATGCGGAGCGATGGGCGTCAGCATTGCGTCGCCACACCCCCGCGGTGGTGGGGCGGGTGCACGACGGCCGGTTGCAACTGGACGTTCGCACCGTTCCAGACGGCGCGGTGGATGATCTCATTGCGGCCGTGCTGTTTGCTCGCGAGCCCGCGCACGTCGCCTCGGCGGCTGCGCCCGACATGTCAACCACTCTTCCGTGACCGTAACAAAGAGTCGCAAGGCTGCCTTGCTCGACCGCGACGGGACCATCAACGTCGACACGCATTTTCTGCACGACGTGAATGATGTCGCGCTGCTTCCTGGAGCCGCGACGGCAATCAAGCAGCTCGCCGCTGCCGGCTATCCTGCGTTCGTGTTCACCAACCAGTCCGGGATCGCGCGCGGCGTGATCTCGCTGGCGGCGTATCATGCGGTTCGCGAGCGCATTGACGAACTGCTGTCAATCGAAGGCGCCGTGATCGTGGACACGTTCACGTGCCCGCACCATCCGGACGTATTAGGGCCGTGCGCTTGCCGCAAACCGGGGCTCGAGCTGTTCGAGCGAGCAGCGACGATGTACGACCTCGATCTCAGCCAATGCGTTTACGCCGGCGACCGGATGCGCGACGTGGAGCCCGCGCTCGTCTATGGCGGCAAGGGTGCGTTGGTGGTTTCACATCACACCACAGAGGAGCAAATCATTGAGGCCCGGAACGCCGGCCTTCCCGTGGTGCCCTCGCTCATCGACGCCGTTCCGCTGCTGCTCGGCAGCTCGGCATGAGTCGCAAGCGCATTGCCGTGCTGGCCAGTGGAGGCGGGTCGAATCTTCAATCGTTGATCGACCATCTGGACGACATGGGCGATCAGCGCGGCGGAGATATCGTGCTCGTGGCGTCGGATCGGAGTGACGCGGGCGCGCTTGCGCGCGCGCAACGTGAGGGGATAACGATCGCAACGATTGTCTCGCGGCGCGCGCCGGATGGCGAACAGATTGCCGCTTTGCTCGACCTCCACCAGGTGGACCTGTTGGTGCTTGCCGGGTATCTGCAACTCGTACCGGCGGACGTCACGCGGGCGTTTGCGGGTCGCCTGTTGAACGTCCATCCGGGGCCGCTCCCCGAGTTTGGCGGTCCCGGGATGTATGGAGCGCGCGTGCATCGGGCCGTGCTTGCCGCGCATGTGCCTTTTAGCGGACCTACCGTCCACTTCGTGGATGAGCAGTACGACCATGGGGCCACCATCGCTCACTGGGCCGTTCCAGTGCGCCCCACCGATGACGACCACAAGCTCGCTGCGCGCGTTCTCCGCGCGGAGCACCTCCTGTTTCCGCGCGTGGTGCAGGCGGTGGCCGCAGGCCGGATTGGGCTGAATGACGCGGGGCGCCCCACGGCGCCCTTCTTCCGAGAGGACGCAGTCGTGGCGCCAATGGATCCGAGCCTCGATGATGCGACCCTCGCGCGGATCCTCGACGCGGCCTGCGCTCACTAGTGGAGCGTAGCGCCGGCTATCCCACGCGATCAGGGCTTGAAGTCGGTGAAGACGTAGTCGCGACTCTGCTTCGTGGCATGACACTTTGCACACGAGGCGCGGACGATCCCGTTCCGCTCGCGCGTATCGCCACGAAATTCATCGTAGCCCCAACCGCCCGTGTCGGCATAGCGCGTGGAGTCCTTGGCCATTACGTCCACAAGCCGGCGGCCCCCGAGTTTCTCGGCGCCGCTGCCACCGTCTACCTCGATGAAGTCAAAGGCGATTACCGCGCCCTGCGGAAAATGCCCTGTGAGGTAGCCTTGCATGGCTGCCTGGTTCGCGTAAATGTTGTGAATTCCCTCCAGCCGCTTGGTACCGGCGCTGTCCTTGGTGCTCAGTCCGGTCCGAATGTGCACCCATTGGCGGAAGCCCTCTGGATAGGCTACGTCGCCGGCGTCTTCCAAATGCGAGGCACCGGTCAACGGCACCAGGAGACACAACGCAAGGAGTGCGGGTCGGACGTTCATCGTTCGTGGGGTCAGAGTATTCACCATGCCGGCGCGGCCGTGCCGGCTGGTATTGCTCCCATGAATGGCCGGCTCGGGCCTTGGCCACAATAGATTCGTGACTGGACGCGCTCGCGCGTGTCGAACCGCTGTTCAACCTTTCCCACTTGCTCACACGATGCCTGCGCCACGTGCCCTGTTATCCGTTTCGGACAAGACCGGCCTTCTCGACTTCGCGAAGGGACTTCACCTGCTCGGCTGGGAACTGATCTCCACCGGGGGCACGGCGCGCGCATTGCGCGAGGCCGGGGTTCCGGTGCGCGACGTGAGCGAGGTGACCCAGTTTCCCGAAATGCTGGATGGACGCGTGAAGACGTTGCATCCGGTGGTGCATGGCGGCCTCCTAGCGCGCCGAGATCTGCCCGAGCACATGGCCGCCATCGCGGAGCATGGCATCGCGCCCATCGACCTGGTGGCGGTGAACCTGTATCCGTTCCGCGAAACGGCGGCGCGCGCGGACGTTGCGCCGGAAGATGTCATCGAACAGATCGACATCGGCGGCCCGAGCATGCTCCGTTCGGCAGCCAAGAATTTCGCGTCGGTCACAACGGTCGTCGATCCGGCGGACTACGGCAGCGTGCTGTCGATGATCACGAACAAGGACGACGACCTGGACTTCCGCCGCGATCTGGCATCGAAGGTGTTCGAACACACCGCGGCGTACGACTCGGCCATCGCCGCATGGTTTGCCGGCCAACGGAAGGAGCCCTTCCCGGCGCGCATCTGCCTTCCACTCGAGAAGGCACAGTCGCTGCGCTACGGCGAGAATCCGGGTCAGGCAGCCGCCTTCTATGTAGAGCGCGCGGGTCGCGGCCTGGCGGGGTTGAAGCAGAAGGGCGGAAAGGAGTTGTCGTTCAACAACTTCCTCGACCTCGAGGGTGCGCTGCTGGCTACCGAACCCTTTGGAGACGAGATCTCCTGCGCGATCATCAAGCACACCACGCCCTGCGGCCTGGCCACCGGTGCGTCTGGCGTGGAAGCGTACAGGAAGGCGCTGGCATGTGATCCGGTCTCTGCATTCGGATCCGTGATCTCCTTCAGTACGCCTGTGGACGACGAAGCGGCCGAAGCCGTGTCGAGCCTGTTCGTGGAATGCGTGGTGGCTCCGAGCTTCAGCGAGGGGGCGCTCGAGATCCTTGGGCGGAAGAAGAACCTGCGCGTGCTGGAAGGACGCGCCCGCTGGGCTCCTGGCGCCTTGGACTACAAGCGCGTTCGGGGCGGACTATTGGTTCAGCAGCGGCCACCCGCCGTGATTGACGACAGCGCCTGGAAGGTCGTGTCGTCACGCCAACCCACTGCTGAGGAGCATCGCGACCTGCTGTTCGCCTGGCGGGCGGTGGCAAGCGTGAAGTCCAACGCGATCGTGCTCGCGAGGGACGGTGCCACCATCGGCATTGGGGCGGGGCAGATGTCGCGAGTGGATGCGGCGTTCCTGTCGGTGCACAAGGCGACCACCTCGGGTCATGCGACTGCCGGCTCGGCCCTTGGCTCCGACGCATTCTTCCCTTTCCGGGACGGCGTGGATCAGGCGGCCGAAGCCGGGGTACGGGCCATCGTGCAGCCGGGTGGATCCGTCCGCGATGAGGAAGTGATCGCCGCGGCCAATGAGCACGATATTGCGATGGTGTTCACCGGCGTTCGCCTGTTCCGGCACTAAGCCCAGCGTCTTGGCGGGGGAAGCGCATCCGGGGGCCTGTTCCCAAGGGCCCCCGGCGGTCATCTTTCCATGCTGAGATACGCCCCGCTTCCCGCGGGGCTTCTGCTTTCCGATACCCTGCGTACGCAAATGGCGTCGTCGTCTCCTACGCTCGACCACGATCTCCGTCCGTCCTACCTGGCTGCGGCCATCGTGACGGCGTCGATTTTCGTCCTCTACCTCGTCACCCTGGCGCCCTCCACGGCCATGTGGGACACGAGTGAATACATCACCGCCGCCTACACGCTCGGGCTCCCCCACCCGCCCGGCAACCCGCTCTTCGTTCTGATCGGCCGGGTGTTCGCCATCCTGCCCATCGCCAAGTCCATCGCGGTACGAATCAACATTCTCGCGGCGGTGTGTAGCGCGGTGTCCGCGGGCGCGTGGTTCCTGATTACCGAACGCGTGCTGGTGGGCTGGTTTGCGGAGCGCTGGCAGCGCGTGCTTGGCGGCGCGCTCGCGGCGTTGATTGGCGGAACGGCGTTCACGGTGTGGAACCAGAGCGTAGTGAACGAAAAGGTCTACACCGTCTCACTGCTTGGTATCGCGCTGATTTCCTGGCTGATGATTCGCTGGAGCGACGAGCCGGATGGACGGAAGGCTGATCGCACGCTCGTGCTCGTGGCCTACCTCTGCGGGCTCGGCTATGCGAATCACATGGCGGGCATGCTGGCGGCACCCGCGGTTGGACTTGCGGTGCTCATCGTGCGTCCGCGCACGGCGCTTCGCTACCGGTTGTTGCTGGCGTGCGCGTGTGCGCTCGGCTTCGGCATCACGCCATTTGCCATCCAGCCGATTCGTGCGGCGCACTTCCCCGCCCTGAACGAGGGCGAGCCAACGGCGTGCCGAAATGGCCTGAAGCTCGACTGTACCCTGAGCGCCGGAACGTACGACGCGTTCATGTACAACTTCAACCGCGGCCAATACGGCAAGCCCGATCTCGCCGAGCGTCAGGCGCCGCTGACGGCGCAGGTTGGCATGTGGTGGCTGTACTTCAAGTGGCAGTGGCTGCGCGACGCGCACTACGATCACCCGTTTGCACAGAGCATGCTCGCGGCAATGTTCCTCGTACTGGGACTGCTCGGCGGGTATGTGCACTACCAGCGCGATCGCCGAAGTTTCTGGTATTTCGGGTCGTTGATGTTCACAATGACGCTGGTGCTCATCTACTACCTGAACTTCAAGTACGGTGCGTCGCAGGACCCGGACCTCAACGGCGTCGCGCGTGAGGTTCGCGATCGAGACTACTTCTATCTGTGGAGCTTCTCCGCATGGGGGGTCTGGGCCGCGCTCGGGCTGGTGGCGGTGTGGGACTCGGTTGCGTCGCTGATTGCGCGCGAGACCATTACCGAAGGTCGCGTGACGTACGAGCGCCCCACCCACAACGCCCTGAAGATTGCGTCACCGCTGCTGGCGCTGGCGCTCATTCCGCTGTTTACCAACTGGACCACGGCGTCACGCGCGGGACAGACGGACACCGCCGACTTTGCCCGTGATCTCCTGAATTCGGTGGAGCCGTACGGGGTGCTCGTGACGGTGGGCGACAACGACACGTTCCCACTGTGGTACGCCCAGGAAGTGGAGCACGTGCGTCCCGACGTGGTCATCGCGAACACGTCACTGCTTAACACCGACTGGTACACGCGACAGCTCATTCGTCGCCCCGTGTACACGTACGATCCGGCCGCCGGGCCAGCCATGTATCGCAATGGCGTGTGGAAGAAGCCGTCCGGTTCGCCCTTGCACATGACCATCCCGCAGGCGGATTCGGTGCCGGCGTACATCCAATTGGATCGTCCGATGACGTTCCAGGGCGGCCCGATCAAGGCCACGATCGATCCACAGAAGCTTTCGATCCCCGGGGTGCTGCAACGCGCGGACATCTTCGTGTTGCGCATGATCGCCGACTCGTATGGCGATCGTCCGATCTACCTGAGCCGCACGTCGGCCGGGTACGGACAGGAACTGGGCATCGGTGGTTATCTGCTCACGCAGGGGCTCGCGACGAAGATCTTCACGCCGCCCAGCGTGCCCGGGAAGGACACGCTGCTGGTCCCCGGCGCTGGTTGGATCGACGTGCACCGCACCAAGGCGTTGTGGGACAGTGTGTTCACGGCGCCCAAGGCGCTCATCGCGCGACATGATTGGGTGGATCGTCCGTCCGTTGGCATCCCGTATCTGTACGTTGCGACCGGTCTGATGCTGTCGGAAGTCTTGCAGGCCACGGGCGACACTGCCGGAGGCGCGCGGGTGATGGGACAGTCGCGGCAAATTGCGCAGGGCGTGAAGCTCACGGAGCTGCTGGGCCAGATGGAGCTGCCGCAACAGCCGGCCCCAAGCCAGGAAAATCCGCTCCTTACCCCGAAGGCGGATACTGCACGAAGCAAGACCGTGCCGGCGAAGAAGCCATAGAGCAACCATGACCAAACGACCGCGGGAAGTTCCCGCGGTCGTTTGCGTATCCGGCCGTCGGCATGTCGGGGGAAATACGCCAAATTCGGACACGCTGGTCACTGGACGAGGGCGTGGCGATGCGTCATCTTCGCTCTACCCACCCCGCCGGCCCGACGCCTCGATGTCGAGCGTCCCTCAGCGCCCTCCCAACCTGTGACAGATTCCTTCCCGCTGCCTGATATCATCGCCGATCGCTACAAGGTCGAGCGCGAATTGGGCGGCGGTGGCATGTCCTCCGTCTATCTGGCGGACGACTTGAAGCATGGCCGCAAGGTGGCCGTGAAAGTGATGCGCCAGGATCGGGTTCCGTCCTTCGGACCGAACCGGTTCACTCGTGAAATCGAGCTGACGGCGCGACTGACGCATCCGCACATCCTCCCTCTCCTGGATTCGGGAGAGATGGAAGGCTGCGCCTACTACGTGATGCCGTTCATCGAGGGCGAGTCGCTCCGCGACCTCCTGGGCCGCGACAGGCGCCTTTCGTTGAACGATGCACTGCACATTGCGCGCGAGGTGGCCGATGCGCTTGCCTACGCCCACGCCAACGAGGTGGTGCATCGCGACATCAAGCCTGAGAACATCCTCCTCTCGGCTGGTCATGCCGTGGTGGCGGACTTCGGGATTGCGCGCGCCCTCACTGCGGCCGTGGACGGCACTGTCACCATGGCGGGGATCGCCATCGGTACGCCCACGTACATGAGTCCAGAGCAGTCATTGGGCGAGGACGTGGACGGCCGGACGGACATCTATTCACTCGGATGCGTGCTGTTCGAGATGCTTACCGGCGAAGTGCCGTTCCACGCGGCCACGGCCATTGCCATGCTTGCGCGAAAGATCACGGCCGTCGCTCCGAACATCAGTTCCCTGCGGGAGGCGGTACCGGCTGAGGTAGAAGTGCTGGTGAAGCGAGCCCTCTCCCGCGAGCCGGAAGGGCGCTTTCAAACCGCACGGGAGTTCATCGAGGCCCTCGACACGGCGCGCGCGGGGGGGATGCCGATCGCGGTGACGATGTCGGCGCCGCACAATACCGTGGCCGTCCTTCCCTTCCTGAGTCGTGGCGAGGGGGCCGATGATGACTATCTGGGCGACGGTATTGCCGAAGAGCTGATGCATGCGCTGACGGCCCTTGGCGGCTTGCGAGTAATCGCGCGTACATCGGCATTCGCGTTTCGCAACTCCGGGCTTGATGTCAAGGAAATTGGCCGCCGGCTGAACGTGCGGCGCATTGTGGAGGGAAGCGTTCGCCGATCGGGCAACCGCCTTCGCGTCTCCGCAAAACTCATCGATGCCGAAACCGCATTCGAAATCTGGTCGGAGCGTTTTGATCGTCAGGTGGACGACCTGTTCGTCATCGAGGACGAGATCGCGGCGGCCATCGCGCACTCGCTCAAGCAGTTGCTCATGTCGGAGAGTGGCCAGCGGTTGAGGACACGAACACCGTTCCACATGGCGCCGACCACGAACTTCGGCGCCTACGAGCAATACCTGAAGGGGCGCCATTTTTGGGGAATGCGCAACGAGGACGGTCTCCGGCGAAGCATTGACCATCTCGAGAACGCGCTGGAAATCGATCCGAACTTTGCCCTGGCCTACGCCGCACTGGCGGACACGCTCGCGACGATGGGACTCTACGGCATGGCGGCGCCTCGTGAGGTCATGCCGCTGGCACGCGAGGCGGCGGAACATGCGCTCGAATTGGACAGCTCCCTGGCGGAAGCCCTGACGGCACGCGCATGCGTTCGTGCCATCTACGACTGGGATTGGGTGGGTGCCGAGCAGGACTTCAAGCTGGCCATCGCCACCAATCCTCAATATCCCACCGCGCATCAGTGGCTCGCGATGCACTGCCTGGTGCCGCTCGGCCGGTTCGACGAGGCGCGCCTCGCACTCGTCCGCGCGCGGGAGCTCGACCCCTTGTCGCTTTCCATCTCGGTCAGCGTCGCTGCCGTCGACTACTACGAGCGCCACTTCGAGGACGCCATCGTGTCCAGCACGGAAGTGCTGGCGCTGGACGAGCGCTTCGTGATGGGACATTATTTTCTCGGACTCGCCCTCGAGCAAGAAGGACGCACGACGGAAGCACTCGGCGCCCTCGACCGCGCGGCACAGTTGTCCACGAGTTCGGAGGTGTCGGCTGCCGTTGCCCATGCGCGGGCGGCGGCCGGTGATTCCAGTGGCGCGAGTGTCATTCTCGATCAGCTCGAGACGCGAGCGACGACTCGCTATGAGTCCCCGGTGCTGCTGGCACAGATTGAAGTCGGCCAGGGCCGGCTGGTCCATGCCCTGGCGCGATTGCACGCCGCGCAGGAGCTACGATCCGCGGATCTGATGTGGCTTGCGGTGCGACCGACGTTCGATCCACTCCGATCGCACCCGGAGTTTGGCCGTTTGCTGGAGTCGTTGCGTCTCCCCCCACTGAAGCTCGCGCACCATCCCACGGAGAACGCGGAGAAATTGGATGAGAGCCCGCACTGAGCGCCACCGCCCCACCCCGGTGGCACAGTCGAAGCCCGCCCCTGGGCACGACATGCACGAGAAGGACCTTCCGCCGAAGCCAGCCGAGCTGACATGGCGTGACTACCTCATCATGCTGCTGCACATTGCCGCGGAGCTCGAGCAGTCGCTGATGGTGCAATACCTGTACGCCGCGTATTCCCTGGGCGGCGAGCAGGCGCGCGAGCACGAGACAAAGGTGCAGGAGTGGCGGAACGCCATCATTGGCGTGGCGAAGGAAGAGATGGGGCATCTCCTGACGGTGCAGAATGTCATCTGCCTGCTTGGTGGTCCCATCAGCTTCGAGCGCGACGACTACCCGTGGGACACGCCGTACTATCCCTTCACGTTCTGTCTCGAACCGCTCACCCTCCAATCGCTCGCCAAGTACGTCTTTGCCGAGATGCCGGAGCGGTTCGCCGATGATGACAAGGATTTCGATATCGCGAAAGCCGCGCGTGACATGTTGGGATTGGCGGGTGGCCATCCCGTTGGCGAGATCTACGACCACATCATCGACATCGTCGGCAACGAGGAATTGATTCCCGACTCCGACTTCAACGCGGACAGCTACGGCATCCAGGCTTCGTTCGATGACTGGGGCCGCGGCTATCAGCCGTCGCCGCTACCGCCGCATGCGAAGAGCACCGACACGCCGCGGAACGAACGCTCCACACGGCTGATCATCGCGCGCGCCGCAACGCGCACGGAAGCGGTGGCTGCGCTGAAGGATGTTGCGGAACAGGGCGAATCCGGCCAACGCTCCAAGAGTGCGGAGCTTTCGCACTTCGAGCGGTTCGCCAGGGTGTTTCGTGAGTTGAAGGAGCTACAGGACAGGGAGCCGAGCTGGTCGCCCAGTCGCGATGTTCCCGTGAATCCCGTGATTGCCGATCCAACACGCGACGTTGACAAAAAGGATCCAGGTCGGCGGGTCCAGCGCGACCGCCGAAAGTCGAACGAGCATCCAACGCACATCACGGCTGAGCCGTCGAGGACGTGGGCGAGTCTGTTCAACGTGCGCTATCGCATGTTGCTCACGTACTTGTCGCATACGTATCGCATCTCCCGCCCGCTCACGAGCGACGATGACGCGGTTTTTCCCGCAGTGATGGCAAAAATCTTCGGCGAGATGTACAACCTCAAGACACTGTCGGGTATTCTCGTTCGGTTGCCGCTCGTGCATGCCGACGACGCGCGTCGTGCCGGCCCCACCTTCCAGATGCCGTATACGCTGACCTTGCCGGCCGCGGAGGCAGACGTATGGCGCCAGCACCGCGACCTCGTGCGAAGTTCCCAGGAGCTCGTGGGCGAGCTGCTGCATCCTGACAAGAACAACCTCGCGGATGCTCCACTCGACGGGCGAAAGTATCTCCTCACGCTACGCGATCTCGACTTGCAGTCGATTGCCTTCATCGAGCAGGTGCTGATTGGCCTGCGCCCCGCACGACGAGGCCGGAAATGACCATTCGCGAACTACGCATCCTGCCGCCCTTCGCCATTGCGCGGTTGGGCTCCGCGGCCACGCCGCTCGACAACTATACGATGGTGGAGGACGAAGAGCATCCGCTCAACTTCCGCACGATCGTGCCGCAGGAAACGCTCGTTGTGGACGAGAGCACCGGCGAAATCACGGGGGCCGTGACGCCCGCGTCCATCGCCTTCAAGGATGCCGGCCGTATTCGTCCGGTGGCGCCGTTTCTCGAACTGTTCGCACGCGTGGATGAGGAGAAGGAATGGCAGCCGGTCACCATCGGCCTCCTGGAAGCACACGGGCTGACGCCCGCAGATATCACGTGGCACGTCACAGTGGCGAACAAGAAGGTGGAGCGACGCACGGGAAAGGTTGGGGACCGGGTGGAGGCGCACACGCGCTGGTTCTCCACGCACGAGTCCATTCCCCTCGATGGCCATTCGCGGAACTTTGTGTCGAGCGACAGCTCCATCGACTTTGGCCGCGTGCAGTACATCAAACCAAATGCGGCGTTTCCGGAAATCCGCTTTCGTTTCTTTCCGGCAAAGGGTCTCATCTACGGACCGCAGCTCAGCGACAAAGAGCAGGCAGAGCTCCTTGCGGAGCACCCGGAAATGTACGTGGTGCCCAAGGCGCAACAGGTTTACGACGCCGACAAGGGTTGGTACAAGTTCGAGGTGCCATCCGACATCGACAACTTCACGCCGGGGTACGACGGCAAGTTCGTCAACGAAACCCAGCCCCCGTCGCTGTTCAGCATCATTCCGCCGGCCCCCTGCTGGCTGAATGACAACATCGCGATCAGTCGCGGATACTTCGACGATGCGTGCGACGGCATGGTGGAAGTGAAGCTCTCCACAGCCAAGGACGAGACGCTTTCCGCCATGGCACGCGTGACCGCGGGGCCGCCGGCATTGGTACCGGACTCGCTGTTCGTGCGCAGTCTGGGCGACGACCTTGATCAGGTGATTTTCGGACCCAGGGTACCAGCCGGCGAAACGCACGACCAAACGCGCGCCCGCGCAGAAGACATCGTTCGTCGTGCCTTCGAGACGGTACGATTCCTGAACGTTGCGGTGATGAACGGCAATCCGGTCAATGCACGGGATCCGCTCGACATCGACACGATGCCCGCGGAAGAGGCGTTCGATGTGTCGCGCCTCATGCGACCCGTGTTCAGCGAGAAGACTGTTGATACGCTGGCCATCATGCGTCTGCATCAGCAGGTGTACGCCGCGTTGCGCGGCGGAGCTGCACCCTGGTTTCCGCCGCTCCTTCGCCGCCCCGACCAGGTGGCTGACTTCACCGACAGCGGCCGCCGCAAGATGCCGGCACTCATGTGCGGCGCCGACGGCAACTACCTCGCGCTCACGCATCGTCAGATCGAAGCCATCGTCCGCGCCGCTCGGCAACCACTCGACATGGACGATGCGAAGGACATCGATATCCAGGCTGATGCGGTGGTGCCCGGACTTCGCCCGAGAAACCTGTCGGCGCAGCGTCATCAGGACCTTCACTACGTTGCCAAAGGCAATCCCGTCAGCTCCCGCCCTGTGACGGCCATCGGCAACTGCACGCCAGGGCTGGAAGTCGATTTCCGTGCGGTGTGGCGCCGGCTGTTCGAAGGGATCGTGCTTCGGGAGTATGACAATCTCGTTGTGGACGTGGACGATCCCGCGCTGGCGCACCTCAAGGGCTGTCGCCTGATGCGCGTGCGCTATGATGGCGAGGAGTTCATGACGATGGCCACTGCCGTTGGTCCCTCGCCCGCGGACACACAGGGACAGTCGGTGGTTTACTCCACGGATTCCAACCCATGGGGGCTCGTCCCTCTCGAGTGGTCGAATGCGCTCGCGTCCATGTTGCACAGCCATTCCGGCAAGACCGTGCAGGGCGACTTCAGCGCCAACCCCTCTCCGTTCGTGCAACTGCCGTGGACGGGCGACAAGGACAGCTACGTCACGCAGCCGCTGAAGGTCCGCCAGTTCTTCGAGGACGATACGGCAGTGATCTCGCGCGTGCTTGCCGAAGCGGGTGAACTCACGCAGGGACTGTGCTCGCCCTGGCAGAACGACTATCGCGAATGCTCCTGCTACTACTGGGCGTCCGCGCGACCGGACTTCGTCAACGTGGAGCCGACATCCACCGGTGCGAGCTCGGGCGACAACTGGCTCCAGAAGAAGCGGACCGGCGACTACATCCCCGACGACTACGTGGATTCGCGATTGGTGCTGTACGACGACCTGTTCAAGGACTGGGAGAAGTGGCTCCGGTTCGCGGTGGCCGGAAAGGACGCTCCAGGTGAGTCCCAAGGGTGAGCCACGCAAGCGCGGAACCCGGCGCCGCGAAGCAGCGTCTCGAATCCATTCGCGCCGACGCGCGTCGCTACATGACGGCGTCGGCGCCACGGTCCGCGGAAGCGCACCTGATTGAAACCTCGCTGGGTCGTCATGTGTTCCTCCCGGATGGCAGCCGTCTCTTTGATGCCGAGGCGGTGCTCTTCAGCCAGTTCGACGCGGCGATGAATGCGGGACGCGTTGGAGAGTTGCTCGACCAGGTGGGACTGGGCGGCACGCCATACGTAGACGACGAACCGCTGGTGGCACCACCCGTACACGCGCTCTCGCTCGCCGTGGCGCAGAAGTGCAATCTAGGCTGCACCTATTGCTATGCGCAGCAAGGGGAGTTCGGTGGCGCCGCCAGAAACATGGCCGCCGAGACGGCAAACCAGGCGGTGGACCTCCTTGTGGATGGCGCAGTGGCGGGGTCCCGCCTCAACCTCGCGTTTCTCGGCGGCGAGCCGCTCGCGAATCGTTCGGTGCTCCAGGCAACCACGCGGCGCGCCGCTGAGCGTGCACGCGAGCGTGGGGTTACGCTCAACTTTTCCATTACCACCAACGGCACCCTTCTTACCGAAGCCGACTCCGACTTCTTCGAGGAATTCGGTTTCGCGGTAACGGTGAGTCTCGACGGCCCGCGCGAGGTGCATGATGCGCAGCGCCCGTTCAAGAGCGGCAAGGGCAGCTTCGATCGAATCATGCATAACCTGCAGCCTCTGTTCTCCCGCCAACGGCGCATGCAGGTATCCGCGCGCGTGACGGTGACGCCGGGCAACATGGAGCTGCGCGAGACACTCGACCAGTTCGTGAACGCCGGCTTTCACAGCGTGGGGTTCTCGCCGATGCTCAGTTCGCCCACTGGCCAGGGTGAGATGCAGTCGGACAGCCTCGAAACCATGCTCGGCGAGATGATCGACTGCGGCATGGAATTCGAGCGTCGCACCATCGCGGGTGATCGCTATCCCTTCGCGAACATGGTGAACGCCATGCGCGAGATTCAGAAAGGAACGCACCGTCCGTATCCCTGCGGCGCTGGTGCCGGCTATCTCGGCGTTTCTGCAGAGGGTGACCTGTCGGCATGTCACCGATTCGTGGGTGACGTGGAGGGCGCCATGGGCTCGCTGGAGGGCGGCATCGATGAGGTGCGGCGCACGAGCTGGTTGGCGGAGCGGCACGTGCACAAGCAGGAACCGTGTTCGGAGTGCTGGGCGCGGTACATGTGCGGCGGCGGCTGCCATCACGAGGTCATTCGTCGCGGCCGGCCGGCGTGCGACTACATACGAGGATGGCTGCACTACTGCCTTCAAGCATACCTGCGCCTGTCGCCTCACGCGCTCGGCGAGGACCGCCGCACCCCCGCCGAAGTGGCGTAGCCGTGTTTGCGCATGGCTGACGTGAGCAGTTGGTCCCAGCAGCAATCGGCTGACGTGTGCGTGGTTGGCGCCGGGCCCGCTGGCAGCGTGATGGCCGCGCGTCTAGCCCAGCTCGGGGCAGACGTGGTGCTGATCGAGCGCTCGAGGTTCCCACGGAGGCACCTGGGTGAGTCGTTGAGTCCGGGGGTGCTTCCGTTGCTCGACACCATCGGTATCCGGGAGGATGAAGCGGCGGCCGGTTTTCGCCGCGTTCGTTCCGTACTCACCAACTGGGATGGCGCCCTCGACGAGCGCGTCGATGCGCGTGAGCAAGGTAGGCTGGTTGACCGCGGGCAGTTCGATGCCATGCTGGTACGGCACGCCACCGCCCTTGGAGTGCGCGTGTTCCAACCTGCAACACTGGTTGCGCGGTCTCACGACGAGAGCGCGTGGCGCCTCGAACTGTTGGCCGGCGCCGACAGGGTAGCACTGCGTGCACAACTCCTTGTGGACGCAACGGGCCGGAGCGCGCTGTTACGGGGCCAGCGTCGCAGGACAGGACCGCGAACAATCGCGCTCTACGCGTACTGGCAGGGACGTTCGTTGCCGGACCGTCCGCGTATCGAGGCCGGTGATGCGGCATGGTTCTGGGGGGTTCCTCTTCCGGATGGGAGCTACAACACGCTCGTGTTCGTGGACGGCGAGTCCATACGTGATGACGACCGTGCCGCGCTGCATGCACGCTTTCACTCACTGCTGGCGTGTTCTGGCTTGATGGACCAGTGCGATGGTGTGGAGATGCTCGGTTCAGTACACGCCGCCGACGCGACACCCTATCTTGACGAAGACAGTGCGACGTTCTCGACGCTCAAGGTGGGAGACTCCGCGCTCGCCATCGATCCCCTCTCGTCGAGCGGCGTGCAGAAGGCCATTCAGGGTGCCCTCTCGGGCGCCATCGTCGCGAATACCCTGCTCCGCAGGCCGGCGTCCACCGATGCGGCCATTCAGTTCTATCGCGAGAGCCTCGCCCACTCCTCTGAACGGCACCGCGGCTGGGCTGCGTCCCACTACGGCACGGTCCACGCTCGCAATCGCGGTGATTTCTGGGCAGTGCGGTCGGAAGGCGCCACGACCCACGAGGACACGCCCACGGAGGCAATTGGCGCCCGCATTGCCTCCAACGAACGCGTGGCCTTGTCGCCGGCGCTGGAGATCGTGAATGTGCCGCGACTTGGCACCGAGTTTGTCGGACTGGGCTCGGCGTTGCGGCACCCTGGCCTGGATGCGCCCGTCGCATACCTTGGTGGATGGGAACTCGCCCCGCTGCTGCGCGACGTGCGGGCGGGGATGACGCCGCTTCAAGTCGTGCACGGCTGGTCTTCGCGCGTCCCCTTCAAGTCGGGTATCTCCATTGCCGGTTGGTTGCTTGGGCATGGGATTCTGGTACCATACACCGGCACCCAATCGTAAGACGTGCCGCTCTGGCACCAATCACAGGACACGAGTATCAGCGTGGGATCGGTAATGCTCGAATGGCTTCAGGCGCTCGGACTCGAGCAGTATGCTTCGCTCTTTCTGGAGAACGAAGTCGATTTCGCGACCGTTCAGGTTCTGACCGACGCGGACCTCAAGGAGTTGGGGCTGCCATTCGGACCACGGAAACGGATCCTGAGTGCCGTTGCGGACATCAAGGCTGAACGAGCGAACGAGACAGGATCCAGAATCGCGCGGCTCACCCCTGGCGGCACGCCGGCTGTGTCTGACGGTGAGCGTCGTCAACTCACGGTCCTGTTCTGCGACATGGTCGGCTTTACGGAGCTCGCTGGCCGCGTGGACCCGGAAATCCTGCGGGCGGTCATCCGTCGCTACGAAGACATCTGCGCCGTGTGCATCACGCGCTATGAGGGCTACGTCTTCCAGCGGCTTGGTGACGGTATCGTCGCCTTCTTCGGATTTCCGCTCGCCCACGAAGGTGAAGCGGAACGGGCGGTGCTGGCGGGGCTGGAGATCATCGATACGCTGGCGCGCACGGCCATCCCGCATGTTGGTCACCTGGGCGTGCGCATCGGTATCGCCACGGGCGTTGTGGTCGTATCCGCCGCCGAGCGCAGTGCTGTGGGCGAAACGATGAACCTTGCCGCACGGCTCCAGTCCATCGCGGAGCCCGGAACAATCGTCGTGAGCGAAAAGGTGCACCGCCTGGCCGGTGGAAACTTTCGTTACGATGACCTTGGCGAGAAGACACTGAAGGGGATCGCGACAAAATCGCGCGCGTACGCCGTGCTTGGTGCCAGCGGAATCGCGAGCCGCTTCGAAGCGGCAACCCACAATGGCATGTCACCGTTGGTCGGGCGCGAGCACGAGATCGAGACCTTGCTGGACCGCTGGCGCGAGGCGTGTGGCGGGCATGGCCGGCTGGTGATGCTCAACGGTGAAGCGGGCATCGGCAAGAGTCGCATGGTGTCGGCGCTGAGCGATCATCTCGAGCACCTCGGCGCTGACACCATGCGATTCCAGTGCTCACCGTTTCACGTCAACAGCGCCTTTCATCCAAGCATCGATGCGCTCGAGCGCGCGCTGCATTTCGGGCGTGACGAGTCCACGGAGTCGAAACTCGACAAACTCGAGTCGTTGGTGGTGCAACGCTTTGGCCGGCCGCGCGATGACGTGCGCTTCATCGCCGACGTCCTCTCGATTCCTACCGACGGCCGCTATGGTTCGAGTGCGTTTTCTGCGCGGCGGCGAAAGGAAGAGTCGATGCGCGCGCTCGTGGATCTCACGGTTGCGATCGCACGATCGCGCCCCACGCAAATGCTCTTCGAGGATGCGCATTGGGCGGACCCAAGCTCCCTCGAGCTGCTCCAATTGTTGATTGCGCGGCTGGATGAGTTTCCGTTGCTCCTGGTGATCACGCACCGGCCGGAATTTCAGGCGCGGTGGCCGGAGCTCCCCCATGTATCCACCATCGATCTCAACAGGCTGAAGCGAGAGGAGAGTCGCGCAATCGTCGCGCGACTCTCGCATGGCAAATCGCTCCCGCCCCATCTCATCGATGACATCGTGGACAAGGCGGACGGCGTGCCGCTGTTCATCGAAGAGGTCACCAAGTCGGTGCTCGAATCGGGCGATCTCACGGAACTCGCTGATCGTTTCGTTTACGCCGGTTCGCACACCGACATGGTGCTGCCCGCAACCCTTCGCGATTCACTCATGGCGCGCCTCGATCGCGTGTCCACGGCGAAGGAGGTTGCGCAGATCGGGGCGGTCATTGGCCGCCAATTCAGTCATGAGCTGGTGACCGCCGTTTGGCCCACCGCCACTGCGGCTTTGGAGGAGGGACTGGAGCGGTTGGCCGAGGCGGGGCTGGCGTTTCGAAATGGTGTGGCTCCGCACGCGACCTACACCTTCAAGCACGCGCTCGTCCAGGATGTGGCATACGATTCGCTTCTGCGAAGCCGCCGGCTCGAGATCCACGCCGCCATCGCGCGCGCCCTCTCGGAGCGCTATCCAGACGTGGTGGAGAATACACCCGAGTTGCTCGCGAGGCATTTCACGGCGGCAGCGCTGGAGGAAGAGGCAATTCCATTCTGGAGGCGCGCCGGTGAACTGGCGTTGCGCCGTACGGCGTTGCCGGAAGCCATTGCACATCTGCGTGCCGGACTTTCCTGCATCGAGCGACTGCCGGCCAGCGACGAGCGCGACCTGCTCGAGCTGCGCGTCCGCACGTTGCTCGGCCCCGCTGTCTTGTCGCATCAGGGATGGGCGTCGCCCGAAGTGGGCGCAGCCCTGGAACCGGCGTGGCGGCTGGCCGAAGAACTGGACGATCGCGCGAGTGTGTTGCCGGTAACCTATGGTCTCTGGGTACACAACATGAGCGCCGGCCGTCTGGCCGAATCGATGCGGTGGGCCGAGCGGATGTTGACCTTTGCGTCCGCGACGCACGATGAAAACTTCGAGCTCTGCGGCCATCGCGCGGGGTTGGCTTCGAGGTTCTGGCAGGGAGATCTGGTCCGTGCGCGCGAGCACGGCGACGAGATTCGGCGATTGTACGACGCCGACCGGCATGCGCACATCGCCACCCTGACTACCAGTGATCCCCTGGCCGGTGATGGCATCTATCGGGCCCACTATCTCTGGATGCTCGGCTATCCCGACCAGGCGCGCGCGATTGCACG
Organism: bacterium; assembly: GCA_040003455.1. Classification (GTDB taxonomy): domain Bacteria; phylum Gemmatimonadota; class Gemmatimonadetes; order Gemmatimonadales; family Gemmatimonadaceae; genus AG11. Next base: position 5,783 of record JBDUCM010000055.1, on the reverse strand, counting down.
TGAGACGGCAGCGCACGTCCACCGGCTGAATCATCCCTTCGAGATCGCGTTCGCGCTGACGCTCGGAGCTCAAGTGTACGAATACTGCCACGAGCCGGAGATGCTGCTCCAATGTGCGCTGGAGGCCGAGCGCGTGGGCAAGGAATTCGGCGTGCCCCTGATGTCGGAGATCATGGCCGAAATCAGCAAGGGCGAAGCGTGGCTGCTTGGCGGCCGCATTGCCGAAAGTATCGGGCAGTTGCGCGAGTCGATTCGCCGACTGAACAACACCGGCCATCGCGTGTGGGTAGCGTATCTCGGGGTTCGTCTGGGCGAGGCCCTGGCGCTCACGGGCGATCTGGACGGCGGCATGGCGCTCATGAACCAGAGCCTTGCGCGCGACGAATGTCGCGAAGATCGCGTGCACCTTGCCGAGATGCTTCGCCTCAAGGGCTGGCTGCACATGAAGCGCGGCGAGATGGAGGAAGCGACGCACGCGCTGCGCGCCTCGCTCGATGTCGCACGGGAGCAGCGTGCGAAATCGTGGGAACTGCGCACCAGTACCACCCTTGCGCGCCTGATGGCCGGTCAGGGCGATCACCCCTCCGCGTACGCGCTCCTCGCGCCGGTATACGGCTGGTTCACCGAGGGGTTTGACAGCAGGGACCTTCTCGATGCCCGCGTGCTGTTGGAGGCGCTGGCACACTGATTTTGTTGAACGTCACCCACCGCACCTACACGTCACACCCGCACCTACATCGACAGGAAGGCACGAGCATGACGGACGCGAACCAAGCTGCAGACGAGAAGGCCATTCGGGATCTCGATGAGAAATGGGGCGACGCAGCAACCGCCCATGACCTGGAGGGCGTGGTGTCGTTCTACGCACCGGACGGATCACTTGTGTGGCCGGACACGCCGGCGGTGCACGGCACGGCTGGCATTCGATCGGCATGGAAGGAGATGTACGACACGATGCCCGGGCTCGGTCTCCGCTTCGTGGCGGACACGATCACGATCTCGGCGTCGGGTGATCTCGCCGCCGACTTCGGCGCGGTGCACCTGACGATGGATGGTCCCGACGGCAAGAAGGTGAGTGATGTGGCCAAGTATGTCGTAACGTGGCAGAAACTGAACGGGGAGTGGAAGGTCCTGTACGACGTCTGGAACGAAAACCACAAGAGCTGATGAGGTATTCGATCCTGCGCTGCGGCGGCCGAGCCGTTGCCCTCCTCACGGTGCTCGCTGGCGCTGCGCTCTCGCAGGCAGCCGTTTCGTCGTCTTCGGACCAGGCGCCGGCGTACAGGAATCAGGCGCTCTCGTTCGAGACGCGCACACTGGATCTCGTGCGCCGCATGACGCTCGACGAGAAGGTGTCGCAGATGAAGGATGTCGCGCCGGCCATCGACCGCCTTGGCATCCCCATCTACAACTGGTGGAACGAGGCGTTGCACGGCGTGGCGCGTTCCGGTCTCGCGACGGTATTTCCGCAGGCCATCGGCGTTGCGGCAACCTGGGACGAGGCCCTGCTCTTCCGCATGGCGAGCGTCATCTCCGACGAAGGCCGCGCGAAGTACCACGAGTATCTGCGCAACGATTCTCACCAGCGGTATCAAGGTCTCACCTTCTGGTCGCCGAACATCAACATCTTCCGTGATCCACGATGGGGGCGCGGGCAAGAGACCTACGGCGAGGACCCCTTTCTCACCGGCCGGCTCGGCGTGCAGTTCATCCGCGGCTTGCAGGGCGATGATCCCAAGTACTTCAAGACCATCGCCACGGTGAAGCACTTCGCCGTCCACAGCGGACCGGAGTCTGATCGCCACACTTTCGACGCTGTGGTGAGCGAGCGTGACCTCCGCGAGAGCTACCTGCCGCATTTTGAAATGGGCATCAAGGAAGGCGGCGCGTACTCGCTCATGTGCGCGTACAATCGGATTGACGGCAAGGCGGCGTGCGCGCAGGACGTGCTCGAGAAGGACATCCTTCGCGGCGAGTGGAAGTTTCCCGGTTACATCGTCTCTGACTGCGGCGCCATCGACGACATCTACTTGAGACACAAGGTCGTCGCGACGGCAGCCGAGGCGGCGGCCGTCGCCGTCAAGACGGGAACTGACCTGGACTGCGGCCGAGTGTATCCCAATCTGGTTGATGCCGTGAAGCTGGGCTTCATCACCGAAGCGCAGATCGACACCGCGGTGTATCGCCTGTTCCTGGCGCGGTTCAAGCTCGGCATGTTTGACTCGGCCGATTTAGTTCGTTGGGCGAAGATTCCCTTTTCCGTTCTCGATCAACCGGCGCACCGTGAGGTGGCGCATCAGGTCGCGCGGGAGTCGATGGTGCTGTTGAAGAACAAGGGGAACCTGTTGCCGCTGCTCAAGAGCTACGGCACCCTCGCCGTCATTGGTCCGAATGCCGACGAGCCGCGAATGCTTCTGGGCAACTACAATGGTGAGCCGTCCGATCCGATTACTCCGCTCCGCGGCATCCGCGAGGCCGTGACGAAGACAACTCGCGTGGTCTACGCACCGGGCTCCGACCTGGCTGATGGATTTCCGGTACTGACGCGCTTGAGCGCGGGGGTGCTCACCACTCCGGACGGCGCGCCGGGAATCCGCGCGGAGTACTTCGCGTCGAACAAGCTGGATGGCGCTCCGCTGTTCACGGTGGTGGAGCCCGCGGTGGACGACAACTGGCATGACGGATCCCCGCGTTCCGACATGAATCCCGACGACTTTGGCGTCCGCTATTCGGCGATACTCCGCCCGCCTCAATCGGGCTCATATCGTCTGAGCCTGTCCGGCACGGTGAAGTTCAAGCTGTGGCTGGACGACAGTCTCGTGGTGCAGTCCATGTTTCGCGGCCGAGACTTCGAGGCGCCGGACCCTCGCGCCGTGCAGAGCCCTGCACTGACGCTTGACGCAGCCAGAGCCTACCGTATCCGGATTGAGGCACAGGAGTCCACCGGCGATGCGCAGTTGCTGCTCGAGTGGGCGCGGCCCAACGATGTCCTCGAGGCGGAGGCCATGAAGATTGCGGAGTCGGCCGATGCGGTGATCATGGTGCTTGGATTGTCGGCGCGGCTGGAAGGCGAGGAGATGCCGGTTCAGATTGCGGGTTTCAAGGGTGGCGATCGTACGACCCTCGACCTGCCCGCTCCGCAACAGCACCTGCTGGAGCGCGTCGCGTCGCTTGGAAAGCCGACGGTGCTGGTGTTGATGAACGGCAGTGCGCTGGCCGTGACCTGGGCGAATGATCACGTGCCCGCCATTCTCGAAGCGTGGTACCCCGGCCAGGCCGCTGGCTCGGCAATCGCCGACGTTCTCTTTGGGGACTACAATCCGGCCGGCCGGCTGCCCGTCACCTTCTACAAGGACGTGAAGGACCTTCCGCCGTTCGATGACTATCGGATGGCCGGCCACACGTACCGCTTCTTCAAGGGCTCGCCGCTGTATCCGTTCGGTCACGGGCTCAGTTACACGACGTTCGGCTATTCCGACCTGCGGACGAGCCGCGCGTCGTTGTCTGGCGGCGATACGGCAAGCGTGAGTGTCACGATCACGAACACCGGACGGCGCACCGGTGATGAAGTCGTCCAACTCTACGTGCGGCACCTCACATCATCCGTTGAGAGGCCGACCAGGGAGCTCAAGGCGTTTCAACGCATCCAGTTGCTCGCGGGCCAGTCGCGACGGATCACGCTGAAGTTGCCGGCAGCAGCGTTGGCGTATTGGAACGCGGAAAAACATGGTTGGACGTTGGAACGGGAGGCGGTGAGCGTGGAGGTGGGTGCGTCGTCGAGCGACATTCGCGAGCGGACGACCATCCAGGTGAAGCCAGGCCGCTAGGGAAAAACGGCCATGGCCGGGGCAACGCGGGCGACGTTGCGTGGTCTCCCGCGTATTATCGGCTGCGCGGAGCGGCCGGTGAGCCTCTCTGCCGCGGGGAGGTGGCCGAGATTCCGCTCGCCGGCGCACAAAGAGTTGTTTGTGACGTTCTCCCTGTCTTGCCCGCCGGGACAGTTGATGGCAGTTTTCATGGTACCGGCTGTCGCTGAGGGAACGCGGAGCGGGTCTGGATTGTACCACAGGAGCATCACCGGGCAGGCAGCGCGGCGCCCGCCGTTGCGATGTTACAGGCTCATGTGTCATGAATAGTGACTGCAGCGGATGCCGCGCAGTTGTGCTCCCACCCAGCAAGATCGATAGCCGATGATGACCCAGCCCCCTCGAGATTCCGCTCCGGATTCAAGCGACGATACGTCGGCGCTTGACCGTCGGGCGTTCCTCGGAGCAGCCGCCAAGGGTGCGGCGGCACTGTTCGTTGCGCCTATTCTCGTGGGCTGCGGTGGTGGTGGTGACGTTACGGGGTTGGGGAACAAGACCGGCACCACCACCCCGCCAACGACAAATCCACCCGTGACCACCACGGAACCGGGCAAGTACTACTCACGCACGGTCACGGTGGCGACGGGCACGTTTGGGTATCAGGTGTTCGTTCCAAATTCCGCCGTCGCAAAGCCGCCCTACAAGGTCATCGTCGCGCTTGGCGGTAGCACGTCGCGCGGGAGCGACAACAATCTCCAACTGCTCGAAGTGTTTGGCGAGTACGTCAGCGCGCACCTCACCACACATCCCACGCTTGTCATCCTGCCCCAGTTGCCCGGCGGCGACGGCGCGGCGGCCCGCGTAGCGTTCTACCAGATTGTGCCTGCGGCCATTGCGGCTGTGACCGCCGAGTGGAGCTGCGACACCAGCCGGATCTACCTGACTGGTGGATCGATGGGGGGAGATATCTCGTACGAGCTCCTCTTTCTCATGCCGACGACATTCGCTGCGGCGCTCATCTGCCCGGGGTCGTGCGTGCCAGTCACCCTCGACCGGCTCTCCTCCGTTTCACCGTTTACCACGGCACGCGCGGCAGACATGGTCGCGGCAAGAGTGGGCAACATGCCTATTCAGGTCTTCCTGGGAACCAGTGACACCACGGGCGACCCTGCGGTGAACGGTATTGGGGGCAGCTATATCACGCTCACGCGAGAGATCTTCACCGAATTCAAGAAGGCCGGTTCTCCGATCATCAAGACGGAGTACAGCACGGGTCACGTTGGCACCTGGCAAACGGCGTACAACGATCCGAACATCATGGCCTGGCTTTACGCACAACACCGCTGAGCGCGGAAGTACGCAGGATGGACAGCGCGACGTGATTACTCCGTCGCGCGGGGGGAACGGCATGGATCGTGTGTCTTCAGCAATGAAGACGGTTCAACCTCCGTGTCCCTTCACTCATATCGACCATGACAACAGCGGTGTTGCTGTTCAGTGCGCTTTTGTATGCGAACCCTTCCCCCCAGTCGCCCTCCGCGCCGGTTCCGCGCGATACGGTCCCGATCGCTACGGATACCTCGATCACCGGCATCGCGCCGGCAGTGTCGATCATTGCGCAACCCGGTTCGCCTCTCAGCCGTGGTGATACCGTCCGGCGCCGGCCCAAAGCCATCGAGGTGAGCGATGCGTATGCGCTGCGGCTTCGGATTCACCACTACAGTTCGTTCGCCATGCTGCCGCTCTTTGCCCTCCAGAGTATTTCCGGAAACCAGTTGTACCAGAGCGGCGGCGAAGACCCCAGTTGGGCAAAGTCCACCCACAGCGTGTCCGCGTTCGGGCTCGGCACGGTCTTCACGGTGAACACGGTGACGGGACTCTGGAACCTGTGGGACTCTCGCGGCACTCCTGACGGGCGGGTGAAGCGGTGGCTGCATTCCGGACTCTTGCTCGCATCCGATGCCGGATTCGCCTACG
>JBDUCM010000173.1:0-10308 GCA_040003455.1 bacterium | reverse complement strand
TCGATCGTAGTTGGAATACGATATAGTCCTCGTCAGCCGTTCCTGGAAACGGAATCTAGTCATGAAACTCTACTCGATCGCTCCATGGATGATCCTGTGCGCAACGTCGTTCGGTGCGAGTAACCTCCGCGCGCAGTCTACGACGGAGCGCGATATGATGACTATCGACGCTGCGATTGCGCAGTACCTGCGGCCGTCGCTACCGACCCATGGCGTGGTGTTTGAGCCGCGGGTGAAAACGCCCAACGGCTGGGCGAGCGTACGCAGCAGTGACCGAATTGCAGCCTTGGCGGCGGCGCTCGGTGCTGCACCAGTGTATCACGACTCAATTTACGTGTGCGGCCGTAGGCCGGCGGACTGTCGGTTACTCCGGAACACCTCGGTGATTCTGTCGTTTGGCGATCCCGTCATCAGCGGGAATTCAGCTGTCGTCCGCATGTCCCGACTGCGGGCGACCGATGATCCAAACGGTCCAGTAAGTCGGCAGGACTCCGAAGTGCATCTTGCGCGGTCTGGTGCTGGCTGGCGTGTTGTATCGCTGTTGGTGACGTCAGTTACGTAAACTGGTGGAGTGCCGCACCACTTCCCCCTAAGACCTGCCAGGACGATGCGACACTGGATGCGGCGCGCATGCGCAAACATTCTGCTCTATTTTCTCGTCGTCCCATCCTCGTGGGTGCTCTGGGTCATCGTTCATGACCCCGCGCACGTCGGCGGATGGCGCGGAATAATTGGTATCTACGCGTTCAGCGAACCGTCGTGGCCGCCTGTCATCATTCTCGTTCCGGCGCTATACGCCGTCGCGCGGGCATGTCGCGGTGCATCCGCCTACCGGCGTCGGGTGACCCTGACCGCCGCGGGCGGCACTATTCTGGCGCTCTGCGCCGTCTTGGCATTCGGCCCTGAAGTGGACGCAGTAGCAATCTTCGGCCTCGGTGGTGCGGTACTTGGTCATGTATTTCGACTGCCACACACGCCGGGACTAGCATGAACGGGGGAGGGTCCCGCGAGTAGCAGCCAGGTACGTCGGACGCTGATACGCGAAGGTTATGCAGCGGGGAATCGGATCCTGGCCACCGTTCGCAGATCGACGTTTCGCTTCGCTAGCCAGAGATCGTGGAGATTCTGCATCGCCAGCCAGCTCTCGGGTGAGCGACCCAGCGCCTTGGACAGCCGAAGCGCCATTTCAGGGGTGATGGCACTGGATCCGTTCAGCACTCGGCTGAGCGTCGACGCGGCGACGCCCAGGAAGACAGCGAGCTGCCGGCCCGTGAGCCCGTTGGGTTCCAGATACACGGCCGTGATGAATGCGCCGGGGTGGGAGGGTTGTGCATTGCCATCAGTGATAGTCCTCGTAGTCCACGGCCAAGGCGTGGCCGTCGTGGAACGCAAAGGTCACACGCCAGTTTCCATTGACCCGTACACCAGGATTCAGTTCGTCCAGGATGATCTGAGCGTATCACGGATCACGGCGACAAAATATCTGGACACACTCGCCGCGAGCGGAATCCTTCACAAGCAACGCATCGGCCGGGCGAACTACTACATCAACCTCGCGCTAACCGCCATTCTGACTGCGTAGCACCAGGTGCGTCGCCCGCTCGCCTTCAACGCGCTCGACCACTTCAAATCCGAGCGCCCGCATGTCGATCCCGTGAAACAACGCCTCGCCCTCGCCGAGGAGCACCGGCCGAACGCTGAGGTTGATCTCGTCGATCAATCCCGCCTGGAGGTACTGCCGAATCGTCGACACCCCGCCGCCGATGCGCACATCCTTCGCGCCAGCCGCCTCACGCGCGCGGTCGAGCGCCGCGTGAATCCCGTCGGTCACGAAGTGAAACGTCGTGCCTCCCTCCATCTCGATCGCATCGCGCGCATGGTGCGTGAGCACGAACGCCGGCACGTGGTACGGCGGGTCGTCGCCCCACCAGCCTTTCCAGTCCTCATTCGGCCACGGACCACGAATAGGCCCGAACATGTTCCGGCCGAGTATCCATGCGCCGAAGTTGTCGAACCCGCGCAGCGCCATCGCGTTGTCCACGCCCGTCTCCCCGGTGCCATTTCCGTGCATCCGCATGAAGACATCGGTGGGAAAGAACCACTCCATGATGTCCGTGCCATTCACGCCGAGCGGATTTTCGAGGTCCTGGCGCGGTCCGGCGCCGAATCCGTCGATGGTGACTCCGAAGTGCACACGAACTCTGCTCATGTAAAGACGCTCCATTGGATGTCGACCGTACGATACCCGGCTACCTAATTTAGGCACTTCCGCGCTGCTTGCGGCCGAGGCTATGATCCATGCACAATGGGAAACTTTCAGGATATCGATCGAGGTCGAGAATGCAGGCCAGCGGGGAGTGCGACGCGCGCTGTCCGGTTTGCTCGTGGACACCGGCGCCGAGCTGTCGTGGGTCCCGGCGTCCGTGCTCGAATCGCTTGGCATTCCGCGAGACAAGCAACTGAGGTTCCGACAGGCCAATGGCACAATCCTCGAGCGCTGGACCGGATTCGCCGTCGTGCATGCCGGTGGTACGCGGACCGTGGACGAGGTCGTCTTTGGCGAGCCTGGTGACATGCTGCTGCTGGGTGCGCGGTCGCTCGAAGGGCTGAACCTGCGTGTTGATCCTGTGCTCAAACAGCTCGTGGACGCGGGGCCTGCTCCGGCCGCAATCGCAACGGCCGCCTAAGCGGTGCACTTCTCAGAAAACGGGACCAGGTCTGGTGCTGGCTGGCGTGTCCTCGTGGGTACTCTGGGTCATCGTTCATGACCCCGGGCACGTCGGCGGATGGCGCGGAATAATTGGTATCTACGCGTTCAGCGAACCGTCGTGGCCGACTGTCATTGTTCTCGTTCCGGCGCTATATGCCGTCGCGCGGGCACGTCGCAGTGCGTCCGCCTACCGGCGTCGGGTGACCCTGACCGCCGCAGGAGGCACTATTCTGGCGCTCTGCGCCGTCTTGGCATTCGGCCCTGAAGTGGACGTGGTAGTAGTTTTCGGCCTTGGTGGTGCGGTATTTGGTCATGTATTTCGACTGTCACACACGCCGGGACTAGCATGAAGGAGGCAGGGTCCGGCGAGTAGCAGCCGGGCACGTCGGACGATGCGCGAAGGTTATGCGGCGGGGAATCGGATCCTGGCCACCGTTCGCAGATCGACGTTTCGCTTCGCTTGCCAGAGATCATGGAGATTCTGCATCGCCAGCCAGCTCTCGGGTGAGCGACCCAGCGCCTTGGACAGCCGAAGCGCCATTTCAGGGGTGATGGCACTGGATCCGTTCAGCACTCGGCTGAGCGTCGACGCGGCGACGCCCAGGAAGACAGCGAGCTGCCGGCCCGTGAGCCCGTTGGGTTCCAGATACACGGCCGTGATGAATGCGCCGGGGTGGGAGGGTTGTGCATTGCCATCAGTGATAGTCCTCGTAGTCCACGGCCAAGGCGTGGCCGTCGTGGAACGCAAAGGTCACACGCCACTCCGCACGCGTCATCACCCGTGGCGTCATGGCTACTTCACCTTCTGCGGCACGTACTCCACCAACCGCGCCACGATCGAATCGATCTCGGTCTGCGACAGATCCTGCGTCATGAAGTGCGGCGTCTTCCAGATGTCGTGCGCGTTCGCCCGATACGCCGAGCCGACCACGGTTTGCACGCGCATGGCCTTCCCGTTCGGCGTGAACATCCACCCCATCACCCACGTGATCGTCGCGAACACCATCGCCGCGATGCTTGTCTTGCTTCGCACCCACTTGCCCGTGCGCGTGGCCGCGTGCTCCTGCTGCCACGCGAGTTCCGCGCGCAACTGTTCCACCTGCTGCTCGAGCAGCAGGATGCCCGCAAAGGCGTCGTCGTCCGCGTCGCGCCGCGCATTGCACGCGAGCACGTACTGATCGGCGCCGCGCGGCGTGGTGCGATTCCCGTGCTGCGGCGGTCGCCGCGTGGGTTGTGCTGGCTCGCCCATGCGCGATTCTATTGCCATCGCCCCCCACGCACTACCCCGACTGAAGGCTCGTTGAATGGCGATCAGCTGAAAGCGTGGAGATATAGGCGGCATCGGGCTTGGGGCCCAAGCCCGGCCCTTCTCAGTACATGTACATCCTCATGAGAATCTTGCCCGTCGAAGTGGCAAGGTACTGCACCGTCCCCGGCGCCATCGACATCTGCAACGGCGACAAGATCTCCTTGATCCCAATGGCCTCCCGCCGCGCCAACTCCCACGCCGCGTCCGTTGCATCCTCCGTCATCTGCGTCGCGAGCTTCACGTCGTAGTCATCACTCATCGCCGCGAGCTTCTCCCCAAGCTCCAGCCACAACGTATTCGACCGGGCAATCCACCGCGCACTCCCCACGCGCAGGCTGTCCACCTGCTCACGACTCAACAGCAGCGAGTCCGATTCCTCGATGATTTGCGTGTACAGGTTCGGCACATTCCGGCTGAACCGCGCACGAATCGAGTCCGCCGTGAGTCGCCCGCCTGGGTGCCCCGCACGCCCGCGATTGAGCACCCGCTCGAGTTGCTGCTGCGCCGTCGCCGGCCCGATGTCGATGCTCACGTCCAGCGTCACGCGGAACGGCACGCGCACCGTCGTCTGTGCCAGGCTCGTGCTGCCAAAGCGCGGATTCACGTCGTACCGAAACCGATTCGCCTGCGCATCGAACCCGCGCACAATCAGCAGCACCGCATCCGGCGACACCGTCGTCCCCCAGCCCTGCAACCCCCGCTCGGCATGCAGTGCCTGGTCCAGCCCACCGAGTGGGTTGGTGATGGAGAGCGCCGCATTCACCCGACGTCCCCATGGCCCCTGCGAATTCGCAATCGCCACGCGCGCCGTCGCATTGGCCGTCCATGGGCCTTCGCACGAATTCATCCCCGCCGCGCGTCCGAGTTGCGAGAGCAGGCAATCCCGCGCACGCGACGGCGCTGCTGCCAATAGTCCGCGCATCCCCGCAGCGAGCGCTGCATCAGACGTGTGCGACGGATCGAACACGTACGCGCGATCGCGCCCGATGCCATCGCCATTCACGTCGCCACTCACCACAGGCGTGTACGGCAGGCCCGACGCGGCCACCACGTTCATCGAGAAGTTGAAGCCGCGCGGGAATGACTTGGCCACCTGCACCTGCCAGCGGTGCCGGGTGTCGAGGTCGCCGCGTGCGTCCTCGGTCACGCGCGGATCTCCAAAGCTCGCGCCATCGTAGCCGCGCTTGTCGCCGCGTACACTGCCCAACGTGTATGCCACGTTCAACATGTACCATCCCCAATTGCTCTGGGGGCTCACGGCCACGGTCACCTGCCGGCTCACCGAACTCAGGTCCGACCGCCGGCTCAGCACCGACCCATACGCCGACGCACGCCGCGAATCCACCGCCGACAATACTCCCGACGCCGCATCAATGCCCGCAGCACTCACGAACACGGGACGCCCCTCGTCCGCCAGCGTGAACCTCGGCACACCCGCAAAGTTCACGTCGTATACGCTTGGCTGGTTGAGGTTGAGCGAGAGGTTCCCGTCGACACTCACACTCACGTGCTTCACCACGGTCATGAGCCCGAGGCTCGCGCGCCAGCTTCGCGCCGCATCGAACGATGCATCCACGAGCTGCACCTGCGGCGCCGCATCAACGAGCGGCGACGATCCCACACACGCTGATGGAATGGTTGCCGCATCGCTCGCGAATAGCGACCAATCCGGAACCGGCACCGCCTGCCCCACGCACGACACCCTCCGCGACGCACCCGGTAGCCCCGTGAACACACTCGGCGCGCCCAACAGTTGAGGTGACAGTGTCGAGCGAAACTCGCCAATGCCGCCACGCAGCAAGCCACTCGGCTGCAGGATCTTTGATCCGAGTCCGCTGAACCCGAAGCCGCTGTAGCCTCCACGTTCGCCGCCGAACCGCCACGAGAATCCCATGCGCGGACTCACATGCACGTGCGCGGGTGATGCGTCGTTGCGCACGCCGAGCGTGTTGTCGAGTGCCGAGTTGTACGATGGTGCGGTGAGGTAGCGGTTGGTCTCGATGCGCGCGCCATATACGAGCTGCAGCGTTGGCGTTGCGCGCCACTGGTCGCCAATGGACGCGAAGCCATTCCACGCCGCGCCATCGCGCGTCGGTTCACCGAGCGTCCGCGTGAATGACGACGGACGATTCGCCGAGAGGTCCGCAAGCGACGCGTAGCTGTAGCTGCCGAGCGCGTTGCCCGAGGCGTGCGATTGGTAGCCGTCCACCTTGCTGCCTGCCGTGACCTTCACGCGATGCAACGGGCGCGCGTACCACAGGTAGTCGGTGCGCGTGTCCCAGTTCCATTGTGTGTCCTCACTCTCGAGCGACGCATTGCCCCCGAACGCCAGCGCGCTCGCGCCGGATGATCCATCCGGCAACTGCGACGACACGAGCACATTCCCGTTCGGCAGCCGGAGGTACGGCGTCCCCTGCTGGCGACTCACGAACAATCCGGTGCGCGTCTCGGACAACGAATAGCCAGCGACATACGCGGAGAAGATGCCCTGCACCAGGCCGTAGCCGTTCGTCATCGTGCCGCCACGCGCTGGCGTGGACGTCAGCGAGATGCCCTGCGCCTGGCTGCGGTTCACGTTGCCCAGCGCGACCACGGCCCACGTTTTCGGATTCGCCGTGAACGATTGTGGCAGGTACGGCGCATGATCCACGCGCAGTGCGAACGACATCTTGTCGGTCACACGCTCGCTTGCCGCACCGGAGATCGACGCTGGAATCCGCAGCGTGGACAGCGAACCAAGCAGCCGCGACACGGAGTCCGGCGCCACGCCCGCCAGCGGAAACAGCGATGCATCCGCACCCAGCAGCGACGGCGCATCCGATACACGCCGCGCAATGTCCAGCGATGCGTTGTAGAACCACTCGTCTTCCACCCACGCGCCCGATCCGCCAATGCTGCCGATGCCGCCCGTCACGCGCTGTCCAAGCAAACGGCTCGTACGGTCGGCGGCCTGCAACTGCGGCGCATCGAGCGTGACGTTGCTCGTGCGCCTCGTGTAGATGTTGCCCTGGCTCAGCGTCACCGCGGTTTCCACGCCGGCAAAGCCGCCTCGCGCGGGATCATACGTGGATGTCGTGAACCGCGTGCTCGTGGCCGCGTTGCGAGGCAGCGATGCGCCCGGGAACGACAGCCCGTTCAGCGTGGTGCTGCTCTGCGACGCATCGAGCCCGAACGCCGTGACACCACCGCCAGGCGCGAGCGCGAGTCCGGGAATGGTGCCGGCCATCGCCGCAAGGTCGCCGGCCATGTCGGCCGCTACTGCGCCGTTCACGCCGGACGTCACCTGCTCCGTGGACACGCCATCCGGCAGCATGGTGTCGCCCTCGCGCGAGGGCTTCGGTTGTGTGGCCTTCACGTTCACCGCTGCAAGCTGCTGCACCGACGACGCGAGCGTCGCATCAACGACAATGAGCGAATCCGCAACGGGCGCCGTCACGCGCTTCCGAAACGCATTCCGCCCCAGCGACGCGATATGCACGAGGTAGTCGCCACTCGGCGCATCGAACTGCATGCGCCATCTACCGTCGGCACCGGTGGTGTCCTGCTTGAATGTGCGCGCTGGCGCCATGGTCACGCTCACCACGGCGCCCGCCAACGGCTTGGCACTGTCTCCGAGCACGCGCCCGGTGAGCACCTGCGCGCGCTGTGCCTGCGCGTTCGCGGACACACATGCGCATACAAGGAACGCGCACGTCCATTGCACCCGCATGCTAGTTGATCCGGCGAACGCCACGCCCGCCGCTCATGACCACCAGGTGGTGCCCGCGCGCCGTCAACTCCGATGCAGCAGTGCCGGTGAGCATGCCCGCGATGTCGAACGGTCGGCCATCCTCGCTCACGAGGTGCACGTCGCCGGGCCTGCTCAGTTCCAGCGACACCGTCCCCGGCAGCTTCACGCGCAGCGTATCCCTCCTCGGCCTCGGCACATCGGCTCCGTTCGACATTCCCGCTTCTCCAGACGTGTACACGAGTACTGTGCGATCGCGCTCCTCCGGGGCGATGCGCCCGGTGGTTCCGGCTGCGTTGGTCTCCGTCGTCATGATGGGCTTCAGCATCACGATGGCGCGCGCTTCGATTACAGGCGCAGGTGGCGACTGGCTCGGCGGCGGCGCGAGCTCGCCGAACAGGAACACCGCGCGCGGCGCGTCGTGGAATGTGTGCGCGCCATACGATGCAAAGGCTGGCAACGGCTCCGGCACTACGCTCGCCAACAGTGCCGCTGGTCCCTGCGACGCGATCACCGCGTCCGCCGGCTCGTTCGACGCACGCACTCGCGAGAACCACTGCTTGATGCGTCCGTCTCCATCGAAGAGCACAGTCACCACCATCGCGCGACCGCCCTCGCCGAATGCCTGCGGAAACTCGGCATGCGCCAGTGAGTCCACGCGCCGTGCGAACTGCCGGCTCGGCGGCACATTTGGCGACTCCGCCGGCGACCTGCGTCCGCCATACGCACTGGGCACTGGCTCCTCGTCGATGTCCCACTTCTCGATTACCGGCACCACCGTCGCGTGCAGGCCCGGTGCGTCACGCATGCCGAAGTATTCGATCTGCACGCTGGAGAAATCCGGCGCCTGGAACTGCCGCCATGACGGCATTTGCTGCATGGACGAGCCGCGCAGGTGACGTTGTGCGTCGTACGTGAGCACCACCATCATCTCGGTGGTGTCCGCCCGGCCGCGCAGTTGGGGATAGAGCGTCCGCAGTGCGACATCGCGTTCCGGCGTAAGGCCACTATCCGACAGCGCGTTGAACCCGCGGCCGCTGTCTGTTCGTGTCGCGCGTGCACCGCGCAGTGCGTTCATCCCCGTGGCGATGGCCTTGAGCTTCGCGCGCGGCGCCACCTGCGGGCGCGGCGTGGCGAAGGCCGCTGCCACAAGTACCAGAGCGGCGAGCGCGCTCGCGGCAACCATGCGGCGCGGCTTGGATGCTGGCGCGACCATCGCACTGATGCGCCGCTCGAGTAGCGTCGCCGGTTCCGCGAGCGCGGCCATCGGCGCCACGCCCGCGAGCGTGCGTTCGCCCACGTCTAGTAGCAGCGTGCAGTAGGCGTGCGTGTCCGGTCGCAACCGCAGCACGCGCGCGTCACAATCCATCTCGATGGCATGACGCAGCCGGCGCAGCGCGTACCACAGCGCGGCATTCCACGGCGCCAACGCAACCAGGAGCGTGGCGCCCCACAGCAGCAGCGGATCGCCGGCGCGTACATGCTCGCGCTCGTGCGTGAGGACCGTGCGCTGCGCGTCCTCGTCGAGCGTCTCCACCCAGCGCGGCACCACGATGCCATGGTGAATGAGCCCGATCACGGCGGGGCCAACGTCGTGCGACACCAACACAGGCACTCCTGCAATCTCCGCCTCCCGCCACCCTCGGCGCATACGCGCCACGCGCCATGCCGAGGTGCCCAGCACGGCAAGGCAGAGTGCACTGGCGAGGAGCCATGCGAGCATCAGGATCACATCCAGCCCCGCGAGTGCGCGTGGCGCCTCCACTTGCTGCGCGCGAGCGACGGCATGCGGTGCGGACGTCGCTGCTGCGCGCGCGCCCGGTGCCTGCGCCAGCTGAGTGCCTCCCTGCGTGGTGAGTGGCGCGGATTCTTGTCGCGGCGTTGATGGCAATACTGCGGCAGCAACGAAGCACAGCGTGCCGGCGATGACCGCGAGCCACAGCAGGCGTCGTCGGCCAGCAAGCCAGGGCGACGCGTGCTCCACCAGTACGGCGGCGGCCGAGAGGAGCGCGCCCGCGAGCGTGGCGTACAGCATCCACGCGAGCATCAGCGCTTCTCCGGGCGGTCGCGCATCTGCTCGTCGATGAACGTGCGCATGCGGGCGAGCTTGTCGCGTGAGATCCCCCGATCGCTCACCAGGTGCGTCAGCATCGCCTCGGCCGACCCATCGAACACCTTGTCGAGCAGGCGCGACACACCGCTGCGCCCGGCTTCTTCGCGCTTGACCGTGGGAAAGTAGCGGTGTGCCTTGCCTTCGCCTTCGTGCCGCACGTGCCCCTTGGCCTCGAGGGTGCGGAGCACTGTGAGCACGGTGTTGTAGGCAAGGTCATCTTCGAGGCGGTCGCGCACTTCGGTGACCGTCCCCGAGGAGAGCGTCCAGAGGACGCTCATGACGTCGAGTTCGCGTTCGGTAAACAGGGGCACGGCACACTCCAACTAGAAGTCTAGGAGATAGTGTGGCCGGGTCGTTGTTCTGTCAACTAGAAGTTTAGGTGATGTGTACGGAAGCCCAAGTCCGTCCCCAAAGCCCGAGCCCCCAGTTGCCCCATGCCCCATGCCCCA
>JBDUCM010000323.1:0-3096 GCA_040003455.1 bacterium | reverse complement strand
ATCTCGTCAACGGCACGAGTGTGGCGAAACTCGGACTCCCGATGAAGGTGGGCGTAAACGACCTGTTCGACAATCAGGTCATCATCCGTTGGTGCCACTACCTTCCCTGGTCCATGCTACATGATGTAGCGCCGTTTGATCCGGATGTCCTGGCCCGACATCGGACTCTCGCCGAAGCGATGGAACACCACGGTCGGCCGAAGGGCCGGCCGGATCATCTTCACTGATTCGCGAAAGTCCTGGTTCACCGCCGCCAGTTCGCCCAACAGATCGGTCGTGGCCGCGTCCCGATCCGCTGGCAGTGGCACGCCGCTATCCATTTCCAGCCATAGCTCCAGCCGCTTGTTCGCGTCGGCGTCCTCATACGGGTGGAGTGCAAAGTTTGCGACGCGCCCCATCGTCTGCGCCAGGTGAACCAACGCATGCTGGACGTCCTCCGGCGTGATCTTGCATCCGTAGAAGGCAACCGATGAATCCTGACGGCCCCAATGGAACATCACGGGCAACGCCGTCCTGAGCCCCAACCGTTGCGCGCTGAGGCCATGATCGAGGAGGATCGGTTCCAACTCGGCAATCGTACGGACGATGCCGCGATCATGGAGGTTGTATCGAATGCGGGGGCTCACGTTTTCCAGCCGGTTGATCGTGAACAGGAGACTCCGCTCGGCATCGCTTTCGACGAACGTGTTCAGCGGATCGTACTGGAAGAGCATCGGCAGTCCTTCGCTGCCATAGAGGTCGTTGCCGAGACGCTCGTCCGACACGATCGCCTCGCGCAAGGCCATGGTGAAGGGAGTCTCGACTGCGAGGTTGATCTCGAGGTCCGACGCACCGAAGCACGAAATGGTCTTCCGGAAGCGCGTGTTGAGCGCCGCTCGCAGCGGTTCGGACATGCCTTCGCCGCCCACCACGGCCGAGACATCGTACGGCGCCCAATCAAAGTCGACGGTATCGACCATCGACTTGAGGAACGGTGGATAGCCGGCGATCACGTACTTGTATCCCGGTCCGAACAACTTGAGCGTCGACAGCGCCTTGCCGGCATCGGGTCCGATCGACTTGAGGATGCAGCGGTCGACCAACGACATCGACACGTTCATGCCGGTTGCCCACGGCCCCAGTGCGAAGCAATTGAGCAGGATGAATCCCTCGTCGCCGAGCGTGGCGCGCGTGGAGTACTGGATCAGTCGTCGCGTGGCCGCGCGCTCCGTGGCTCCGCGCACCCAGTTCGTCGCGGTCCCGCTCGAGCCGGACGACTCGTCGATCACCGCGTTGCGCATCGGCAGGCGACCCCCTTGGCAGAGCATCTCGATGGGCCACCGGGCGATGTAGTTGGCCTTGTCCATCGGCGGGATTTCCTCAAAGTGACGCGGATCGGTGGCGCCGCGCGCCGCGAGGAACTCCTGGTACGCCGGTACACGCCGACGCGCATTGTAGAAGGCCGCCGCGGCGCGATGGCGGCTAACCCATCCTCTCGTCCGGCCGAACGTGCCAGGGGCGAAGAGCATCCGGTATCCGAACCACGAGGCATTCGTCACGTCACCGGTCTTGCTCGCCAGTAAGCCGAAGGCCTTTTCGAACAGTGAATTCACAGGAGGATGGATTCGAGTCGCGGCGCCCGCGGCGGAACGTCGCTGTATCCCGCCCGCATCACGAGCCAGCAATCCGTGACCGCGAAGCGTTCCGCGATCCTGGCTGCGTAGGCGGGATTGGTGAGCATCGAGCCCATGGGTTGCACATACACCCCATGGCGAGCCATCTCGACCCAGATGCCGAAGAGCGCCCGACCCGCATCGACAAGCTCCGGCCACGTCGCGAACGGACCGCAGAGCAGGACGATATGCCGCGTGCCGCGCTGCGTGTTCAAGTACCGGTGCACCGCGAGCTGCCGGATGACCGGCAAATGGAAGAGTCGGGGAGAGCCGAACGCCGTTCGTATCTCGAACGCGCTCTGGTTCAGGGGCCGCTCCCAGAGACCGTCGCCGAATTGAGGGGTCGGACCCGTGCGATACCAGTGCCTGATTTCTTCGCGCTCGCGGACGAGTCCGAGATTGTCGATCAGCGCGTCGACGTTGAGCCTGAGTGTCTCATCGACGACACTGCGGTCGTTGAATTCCAGCAGGCGGTGGCCCCGTGACTCCGCAATCGCGCGGAGGGCCGTCCAGACGCCGGGATCCATGAGACGATCCTGATACGGAATGCGGGAAGTACGCCGGACGTCGAGCAGGTCCAGGTCGACGGAGGGCACCATGTCCCCGACGATCGTGACGGTGCCCAGTGTTGTCGGCACTGCCGCGCGGTGCAATCCCGCCACGTCAATCGACTCGGCAGGAACGATCCTGACCTGAACGCCGAGCGTGGCAGCGGCAACTTCGATGGTCGCGGCGAAGATGCCGAATGCGCTCGCGACGTAGAGGTTGCCGTGATCTTCCTCCGGCAGAAACCGCTCGCTCAGCGCGACGATGTAGGCGGTGTGGGAATCGACCGGCCGAATTCGAAATGGCTGCGTATTGTGTGGCGTTGGCGCGAGCCGGGCGAGGTGGGCGATCTGTCGCCACGTGGCCCATGCCGGGTCCAACAGCTCGGCCCGCAGACTCGTCTCCCCTGATGTTCCTTCTCTCTGAATCGACTCCGCCGTCGGCAGAGTAGCGCACGCATCCATGACGGCCGAGAGTGCCGTAACTGCGGCAAGCGTGGCAACAGCCGATTTCGAGAACTCACGGCGAGTTACAGGTTCCTGCGGACTCGTGGTCATGGTATGCGACGAACGGCCGCTGCGCGCTGAACCATGCCTGAAGTTAGCGTTCCGCATCGAACGCCGCATCCTCCCCGGATGCGAGTGCTGCATCTCACGGAGACGATCGTGTAGTTGCAAGTTTGTCGCGCACCTCTTCAGGGAACTTTCCATGCGCCGTACACTATCGATTCTCGCCGTTGCGCTAGTCGCAGTTGCCAGCTCAGCGCCCGCCCAGGTCATTCGTCCGGATACGTCTGACAACTGGCGATGGCTCGAGGACATGACGGGCGAGCGCTCAATGACATGGGTCAAGGCGGAGAATAGCAAGACCGCCGCGGTGATCGAAAAGGACCCGCGCT
>JBDUCM010000172.1:0-10445 GCA_040003455.1 bacterium | reverse complement strand
GATTGAACACTCTGCTCCACCTCTTTTCCAATGCGTTCGAGTTCGCTGAGGTCGGGGCCGAAGATCTTGATGCCGACTGGTGTACGAATGCCCGTGGCGAGCATGTCGATGCGGCCCTTGATGGGCATGGTCCACGCGTTTGTTACGCCAGGCATGCGCACCGCGGAATCCATCGCGGACACGAGCCCGTCGTACGTCAGCCCCGCTCGCCACTGTTCGGTCGGCTTCAGCGAGATGCTCGTCTCGATCATGTCGAGGCCCGCGGGATCGGTGGCGGTAGTGGCGCGCCCCGCCTTCCCCCAAACGTGCGCCACCTCGGGAAAGTTCTTGAGAATCGAATCCTGTTGCTTGATCAATTCGCGCGCGCGCGCCACCGGAATTCCTGGCAGCGTGGTCGGCATGAAGAGGATCGTGCCCTCCACCAGCGGCGGCATGAATTCGCTGCCGACGCGGGTCCATGGAACCCATGTCAGGATGACCGCCACAGCCGCCGCGAGGACCACGGGCCCACGGTGACCGAGTACGAATTCGATCATCGGCCGATACAACCGCACGAGGACGCGATTGAGCGGATTCGCGCGTTCGCGGAAGATGCGCCCACGGATGAAGAGGCCCATCGAGACCGGAACGAGTGTCACCGAGAGAAGACTCGCCGCCGCCATGGAGAACGTCTTGGTGAAGGCGAGCGGCTTGAACATCCTTCCCTCCTGTCCTTCCAAGCTGAACACGGGCAGGAACGATACGGTGATGATCAGCAGGGAGAAGAAGAGCGCTGGCCCGACTTCCTTCGAGCTCTCGACGACAACATTCCATCGCTCGGCGGATGTCAGCACGGACGCATTGAACGACCTGGCGCGCGTCGCATCATTCGCGTGGCCGCCCTCCTTTGCGAGTACGGCACGCTCCAGGTGCTTGTGCATGTTCTCGATCATGACGATCGCGCCGTCGATCATCGCGCCAATGGCGATGGCGATGCCGCCGAGTGACATGATGTCCGCACCAACGCCAACGACGCGCATCCCGATGAACGCCATGAGAATGCCGACGGGCAGCGTGATGATCGCCACGAGTGCCGACTGCGCGTGAAAGAGAAAGATCACGCAGACCAGCGCCACGATGATTGATTCCTCCAGGAGTTTTCCCTTGAGGGTTTCGATGGCCTGCTCGATCAGCGTGCTCCGGTCGTATACCGGCGTGACGACGACGCCGTGCGGCAGCCTCTTGCCGACCTCGGCGAGTTTGGTCTTCACGTTGTTGATCGTTGTCAGCGCGTTCTGTCCGGAGCGCATCACCACGATTCCCCCGACGGCATCCCCACGCCCGTCGAGATCGGCGATACCGCGGCGGATGGCGGGGCCGATACTCACCCGGCCGAGTTCAGCCACCCGGATTGGTGTTCCATCGCGGGTTGCGCCAACCACCACGTTCTCGATGTCCGTCATGGACTTCAAGTAGCCGAGCCCGCGCACCATGTACTCGCGTTCCGATAGCTCGATGGTCATGGCGCCGACGTCATTGTTCGCGCCCTGAATCGCGCTCATCACTCGCGTGACCGGAATGCCGTATGCGAGGAGTTTGGTGGGATCAATGTCCACCTGATATTGCTTCTCGAATCCGCCAATGCTGGCCACTTCCGACACGCCGGGGACACCGGTGAGCGCGTAGCGCAGATTCCAGTCCTGAATGCTGCGCAGCTCGGCGAGGTTGAGCGTGCCCGTGGTGTCTTCGAGCGAGTACTGATAGACCCACCCGAGTCCGGTGGCGTCGGGCCCGAGCGTGGGCGTCACGATCGCGGGCAGTTTGCCCTTGATGCCGTTCAGGTACTCCATCACACGCGACCGAGCCCAGTACAGATCGGTGCCGTCACTGAAGATGACGTAGACGAATGATACGCCGAAGTAGGAGTAGCCGCGCACTGTGTGCGCGCCGGGCACCTTGATCATTTCGGCGGCGATTGGATAGGTGACCTGATCTTCCACGATGCGCGGCGCCTGGTCGTTGTAGTCGGCCTGGACGATCACCTGCACGTCGGAAAGATCGGGCAGCGCCTCAAGAGGAGTGCGTCGCACCGCGTACACGCCGCCTGCGGCCGCCGCGATCACAAACAACACCACGATCAGCACGTTCGCGACAGACCACTCGATTACTCGCCTGAGCATGGCCGCTACTCCTTCTTCGCTGGCAGCGGCTTGGGCCGCGTGGTCATCTCCATGCCCGGCATGTTGCCCATCCCGCCGAGCGCGGATCCGAGGTTGGACTCCGCGTCGACGAGGAACGTCGCGGAGGCGACGACCGTCTCTCCGACAGCAAGCCCGCGAAGGATCTCAATGCGCTCATCGTTCGATGCGCCGAGCGCCACTTCACGCGGCGCCAGGCTGCCTTTCGCATCGCGCACGAACACGATGCTGCGTTCACCCGTGGACAACACGGCCGACCTTGGCACTGTGAGCGCCGCTGCGCGCTCGGCGCCGGCAATACGAATCGTGGCGTACATCCCGGGCTTGAGCTCGAGATCGGTGTTCGGCAGTACGATGCGGATCTTGACCGTGCGTGTCTCCTGACTGAGCGTGGGATAGACATACGCAATGCGCCCTGACCGATGCGTGGCAGGAAGTGCCTGAAAGTCCGCGTGAACCTCTTGTCCCACCCGCACACCAACGAGGTCCTGTTCGAACACCTCACCCTCCGCCCACACGGTGCTCAGGTCCGCAACCTTGAAGAGCGCGTCGCCCGCCATGACTCTCTGGCCGGCGAGTACGTTCTTTTCCATTACGAACCCACCAGCGGACGCGCGAATCGCCAGGGCCTTTCGAACCACGCCCGACCGTTCGACGTCGGCGATTTCGTCGTCGGGAACGTCGAGGTACGCCAGGCGTTTCCGCGCCGACAGCAGCAGCTCAGCAGCGTTCGCGCGTGCGTCGCCCGCGGCACTCGAGACGTCGCCCTGTAGCCGCTTCGCGAGGAGGAGTTCTTCCTGCGCTGCCACGAGCATTGGCGAATAGATGGTGAGTAGTGGCTGCCCCACTGACACTCGCTGCCCCGTTTCGTTCACCAGGAGGCGATCCACCCAGCCGTCCATCTTGAGCGAGATCGCGCGCACGCGCGTCTCGTCGAACGTGACCTGGCCAACCGTGCGTATTTCCCTGCCGAGCGGGCCAACGGTGGCCGTGGCGTAGGTGACGCCGATCCGGCGCGCATCGGCAACGGAGAGCATCACCGACTTTGCAGTGTCGGCGCCTCGTGCAGGCGAGGCGTTCGTGTGCGCAGCGGGCTCCGGTGTCGCGGTACTCTTCCGCGTCACGAGGTACACTCCTCCCACGGCCACTGTGAGAACGGCGCCGTATGCGAACACCCGCAGCGCGGTGCGACCCCCGATGCCATTTGGTTGTGGGCTCATCTGCCGTCTCGCGATGCGGGATTCGTCCTGGACGCACGATTCGGATCGAACAGCTCGCGCCCGGTGAGCATCTCCAGGTCGGCCCAGGCCTTCCCCTGTTCGCCGTCCAGAACGTGCAATTCCTGTTGGTATTTCTTCACCGTCATTCGGTCATCGAGCAGTGTCATGAAATCCACTCGGCCCACGCGATACGCCGCGAGCGCGGATGCTACCGTCGCCTCGGCCTGCGGCAATACAGTTGTGCGATAGAGCTGCGCGAGGTTGCGGGCGCGCATGAGTTTGGCATACGCTTCGCCAACCTTGCCGCGCGTTTCGGCACGCATGGCCGCGAGGTCGGCCTGCGCCATTTGCTTCATGGCACCTGCTTCGTCGCGCATCTTGAGCTGCCGGTCGCGGGCGAATACCGGGAGAGACGCGCCCAGCATCAGGCTGCCCATGTGTTGCAGTCCCATGTCGCCGCCCTGTTGCGCGTATTGCACACCAACCTGGAGATCAGGCCAGATTTCCTTGTGCGCGAGTTGCTCGGAAGACGCTGCGGATCGGACGTCGTCGAGCCCTGCGGCAATCATTGGCCGTTCGCCAACCGCGATCGAATCGAGCCACGCCCGGGAGGGAACGGTCATCGGAAACTCCGGCAACGCCGGCGTGTCCATCTCCACAGTCGCGTCGCGATCGACGAGCGCGTTGATTCTGGCCACCATCGTCTCGCGCATCGCGCGCATGCGAATGGTATCCTCGACCATCCTGGCGATTTCGACCTGTGCGCGCAGCACGTCTGCCTGCCTACCCTCGCCCACGCGATACATCGATTCGGCTGTCCTTTCGATGTCCTGCAGGAGTCTCAAGGTCTCTCGGGCGACGCCGAGCCCCCGATCCGTGGCATAGAGGTCGTAGAAGTCCATCGCGAGAGCCGCGCGAACCTCCCACACCAGGTCGGTCGCACGGTGTGTGCTCGCGGAGGCCGCCGCGCCCGCCACCTGCCCTGCCAGCGTGAGCTTTCCGCCAAGAGGGAGCATCTGCATCAGTTGTAGTTGACGCATGCCGAGCGTCGGCATCGGCGCCAGCGACGGCAGGTTGTAGTTCATGAACCCGAGCTGGAGCACTGGATCCGGTGGACGCGTGGCACCCGGAACGCGAGCCGCAGCCGCCCGCGCGAGTGCGTGGGCGGCTGCGACCTTTGGGTTGTGGCGCTGCGCCTGCGCGTACAAGTCGCCGAGCCGAGCTACCGGCGGCGAACTATCTGTTTGCGCGGACGCTGGCCAGCAAACGGTCACGACCGGCAATACGATGCCGAGCGCCAGCACCCGAGCAGCCCTGGCCACATGACGTGGACGGGGCCAGTGAATGATTCGCATGTTGTAAATCACCTCTCGATGAACGCCAGCGCTCTACCGTGATCGCTTGTCGCAGGCGTGTAACAGTCGCTCGACCCGTCGCGCGTTAGAGCAACGCGTAACGGGAGCACACCGTCTGTAGAGAGGTCAGGCGCGCGGCGGGGGAAGCTCAGGCGCGGTAGCCGGTCCGGATTGCATCAGGGTCGGCTCGGGCGGCGTGGGTGCAGCGTTGGGGCGCATCAGCCGCGTGGCGGCAATGGCGGACGGTTCGGCCGCGACGGAGCACGTGCTCATCGATGCGCACTGCCCAGACGTTCCGGGGAGTTGGCATCCGCCAGTCGCATCGGATGCCGGGCAACCCGATGGCGCACCGGGTTCGTTGGATGAAACCGCCTCCAAACCAGAAACGTCATGCCCGGAAAAGGAGGAGTTCATTCCGCGCATGGAATGAAGTCGCGAAGCTCCGGTCGGCGTTTCTCCGCCATGGGTTGCGCACGGCATCGTGCTCGCCTGCACTGTGAATTGCAGGAGAAGCAGCAGACTCGACAGCGTGGCGGTGACGCGGCGAAGGCGGAACATGGACCGAACACCGATGACAGGGGATTACGACGTCACTCCAAGTCTAACGACGGGAATACTTCGCGCCGTCCGGAATTTCCGTGTCGCGTACGTGCAGGTGCCGTCCGGTCGGCCCTCGAAGCGTTCGGCGCGGCGGTGTCTCCCACCTCTCCGTGCGGACAGGGATGCGCAAAGTCCGGAGCCGCGGTGGTGTAATACTTTGGACCTGCGTCGCCCGCGCCCTTTCCGTTCGCCTTGACACGATGCCAGCGCAGAATAGCTTCACCGAGACTCGCTCGGACGAAGAGGTCTCAACTGTAACGGGAAATGGGATCGACAGGGCATTGTCGGCCGCATGATGGGCACGATGCTCCGAGCGTCCCGACGCAGGCTGATGTGGCGCTATCCGCCCCCTGTGCGTGAGTCATGACGTGCGCAGTCGTAGGCGATGCTGTGCGGTTGTCGTCACCCTGGAATCGCCATACGCGCGTAGTGAAATCCATCACGTGACCTCCACCTCGACTCGCAGCCGTATCTCGACCTTCGAGCGGCACGCGCAACGAGAACCAACCCGGGTGACGCGTTCCTGGGTGTGGGCCCTGGTGGGTATTGTGGTAATGCTAGCCGCACTTCCCCCATTCATGGCAACTCCGTGGGGGATCGGCATGTCGCCCGATTCGACGCAGTACTTGGCGACGGCGCGAAACCTCACGAGTGGAAAGGGACTCTACACCATTTGGTGGAGCGGGCACGCGGAGCCCTTGACCCATTTCCCTCCGCTCTACCCGTTGGCAATTGCGGCGCTCAGTTCCGTTGGGATGTCGCCCGAGCGAGCGGGGTGGCTCCTGCAGCTGTTACTGAGTCCGCTCAACAGCTTGCTGATGGTCCTTCTTGCCACTCGAATGAGCGGTGGGACTGAGCAGGAGCGGGCGCGACTCGGGTTGGCAGTTGCGAGTGTTGCAATGGCTGCGACAGACATTGCCACTGCGCACGCGATGCTGTGGAGTGAGCCGATGTACCTGTCCCTGCTCATGTGCACGCTCCTCATGTTGTGGTCGTCGGAGCGTCGTGCGAGGCGCTTTGAGAAGCAGCAGGCGCAGCGGCTCCTGTGGGCGGCGGCGGTCTGCGCTGGCCTCTCGACGCTCACACGGTTCGTAGGGATTGCGCTCATTGTCTCCTGCGGGTTTGCTCTTCTCCTCTTCAGCGCCGGCGGCTTGGGCGAACGAATCAAGCGGGCCGCCACCTTCGGCGTCGTCGGCTTCCTGCCTTTGCTCGGTCTCGTCGCGTTCAACGTGTCGCGCGCTGGCAGCGCCTCCAACCGCGAGTTGGGGTTTCATCCTGTGTCGTCCGCCTCGCTATTGGAAGGCGCGAACACGGCTCTCCACTGGATCAGCCCGTTCATGCCTTGGAGAGTACCGCGCCTCTTAGCCCTTGCCCTGCTTGGGGTATCTGCAACCGTACTCGTGGCCATGGCGCTTGTGGCGCGCACTGGGATGGTACGGGAGGACCGTTTCCGTGTGGGGCTGCAGCCTCACGTTGCGCCGGCGGGCACGGAGCCTTCGTTGTATTTGATCCGGCTCGCTGTCACCGTCACCTTGGGGTACGTCGGCTTTCTAGTTGTCTCGATTTCGTTCGCCGACGTTAGCACGGAGCTTGACGCCCGGATTCTTCTTCCGGTTCAGGTCATGGCGATTGTTCTTGTCGGCGCGACACTGGAGATCGCGCGCCGCGCGGCGGACAGGACTGAATCACTTCGGATTCCAATCCGTTGGGCGCTGGGTGTATTCTTCGCCGTCCTTTTGGTGACTGAACAGGCAGGCGTCATCACGTGGACGAGAAAGGCTCGTGCCGAAGGGCTGGGACTTGCCAGCATCGCGCGTTCAGCTCCCGCGCTGTTCTCGGCGATTGACTCGCTTCCAAGGAACGTCCGCGTCTATTCCAACATGCCGTATCTGATCTACTTTGCGACCAACCGCATCACGACGGGCCTACCGCGACGAGTTTCGCCGACATCCCTTCGCCCCAACACCCGATTTGAGACCGAGATGCGAGGTATCGTCGCAGACAGCTCGAATGAGGCATTTGTTGTGCGCTTCACAGCCGGAGAGGAGCTGACCTTTGTTGCGTCCGAATCGGACGTCGAGTCACGGCTGCACGTCGATCCGATACTCGACACGCCGTCAGGGCGAATCGATCGCGTCGGTCGTGGCCTCCCTCCCCATGCGGCGGTGGGGGAAAGGAACCGATGATGCCCACCTTCACTCTCGCTGCAATACCGCGAAAACTTACGCCGCTCGATCCGGACGCGCTGCGGCTGTCTGTACTCGTTCCGGTTTACAACGAACGTAACACGATTGAGACGATCCTCGATCGCATCCACGCCACTCCCGTGCGAAAGGAGGTCATCTGCGTTGACGACTGCTCGACCGACGGAACGCGCGAACGCCTCATCGAGCTTCAGGCCGCAGGCCTGATCGACAATCTGATCCTGCAATCGCAGAACGGGGGAAAGGGCCGCGCCATCCGAACGGCTCTCGCTGCCAGCACTGGTGATATCGTCATCGTTCAGGACGCCGATCTCGAGTACGATCCGCACGATTGGCCGGCTTTGCTACAGCCGATGATCGACGGCAAGGCGGACGCCGTGTTCGGTTCCCGCTTTCTTGGGGGTCCACATCGGGTACTCTACTTCTGGCATTCCGTCGGAAACACTCTGTTGACGACGTTCAGCAACATGATGACGAACCTCAACCTGACGGACATGGAAACGTGCTACAAGGCCATGCGGGGGGACCTGGCGCGGACACTTGTGCTGACGTCCGAACGTTTCGGCATTGAGCCCGAGCTGAGTGCCCGACTCGCCCAGTGTGGCGCGCGGATTTATGAAGTGCCGATCTCGTATGACGGGCGGACGTATGCCGAGGGCAAGAAGATCAACTGGAAGGACGGCGTCGCCGCTTTCTGGCACATCATCAAGTACAGTCGGCGGCCCGCGCCCAGATGACGCCGGCGGTTGAAAGTGAGTTGGTAGCTCCTCTCGCGCGATCTGAGGGCGGAAAGCGAAAGCCCCACCATGGCATAGGCCATGATGGGGCGATCACGTCCGGATGGGCCTGAGAGGAGTTGAACCTCTGACCTCACGCTTATCAGGCGTGCGCTCTAACCAACTGAGCTACAGGCCCCGTTCGGGCACAGCACAACAATTTATCCCCATCGACACGATGGGTCAATCGGGCCGCCGCATTTGCATGGCCGATGCTGCAAGAGCTACTGCGGCTTTCGCACGGTCAGACTTGGTGAAACGTGCACCATCGCCTTCTTCTTGAGGTCGATGGTTGTGGCCGGCTTGAGGGTTGCCGCGGCGGACTTCTGGGCCGCGACGTTTGGTCCGAATGGCAGAAGTTTTTGCGTACTGCCGCTCATCACGCGCTGGCCGGATCCACCTGTGCCTTGACGCGCGGTGTCCTGCACACCGGGGCCGACCCGCGCGCCGGCGCCGTTCCGGCCGGTTGCGCCACGCGACGCCGTATCCGATGTGCCAGGATTACCGGAGCCGCCGGTGCCCCGGGCGGCCGTGTCCGACGTGCCGGGATTGTGCGAACCGCCAGCGGCACTTCCGGCGCTTGCACCCACGGTCCAATTCGGTTTGCGGCCACCGGTAGGAGTTGTGCCGGCTGAAGGGCCGTGACTCGTGGATGCGCCTCCTCCTGTGTTGGAAGACGACGGCGCTACGGAACCGCCTCCCGCCCCGGTCGTGGGGGCAGGCGTGGTCGGGACGACGTCCGCACCACCAGCCGTGGCAGCGACGGGCGACGAGGATGCGTCGGCTCCGCCAGGGGTGTTCGATGTGCCGGCTGGCGTCGACGAGGTTGTCGACGACGTTGTCGATGAGGTTGTGGATGACGCCGGTGCGTTCGCTGTCGACCTGGTAGTCGCGGGTATCGCCTGGGCGGCTTGCATTGCCGAGTCGATCATGATGACCGGTGGTTGCGCGGCGGCCGATGCGGGGGCGTCGCCTGTCTTGGCGGTGCAAGCGACGGTCATGAATGGAAGCAGGTACCTCACGCATAGCTGTGGCAAGCGGGTGGGGCGCATGAGTCCCTCCGGTGAAGCGTTTGCGCTTTCTCAGCGCGGGGTCTGAGTTGCCTGCGCCGGCGCAGGCGAGTTCAGGTAGACATTGCCATCCGATACGTCGGTGGGCGGGTTCACGTACAGGGTCGCGATCATCAGGATGGTGCCGAGGAAGGCGAGGATGAGTCCGGGGGAGACGGTGGCGATGGTGAATTTCCCGAAGGCGCCCTGTGCGGCGAGCTTTGAGGTTGTCTCGGTGAGGCGTCCCAGGACGAACACGGCGCCGACGAGGCTCATGAGCATGCCGGTGAGGAAGCCGAGGTATTTCACGGAGACGCGGACCATGAGGGCGATGTTCGCCTGGTGGTAGCGGCGGTCGATGGTGTGCTTCTCGAGGAGCACGGCCACTTTCCATTGGAGACAGGCGCCGCGTTCGTCGGGGGTGTTGGTGCTCGCGGCGCAGTTGACGCTGGCGAGTGTGGTGGAGAGGTCGAGGGCGGGTGGCGTGTCGATGCGTTGCCGCACTGACCAGGTGTCGTAGAGGCTGAAGGAGAGGAAGGCGATGGTGGCGACGATGAGGGTGCCGACCATGACGGGGAGGAGCCGGCGTTGCCATTGTGCTCGGGCTTTTTCGCGTGCGCGATTGGCCTCGAGCTTCTCGTGTGAGAGGCGGCGTGTGGTGGTGGTGGTGGCGACGGGCTCGAAGGGCTGAGCACTCATGTCACTCTCCTCGCGCGGAGGTCTTAGTGGGTCGCGCGGTGTGTGTAGCGGGGTGGAACATGGGATGGGCGGGTGGATTGCGAAAGGGTTGTGGGTTGTGGGTTGGGGTTGTGGGTTGGGGTTGTGGATTGGGGTTGTGGATTGGGGGAATCCAGTGTGGGGTGGTTTTGTACGGAGGTGGGTGGTGGACGCACGAAGCCCCGCATCTCCGTCGAGATGCGGGGCTTCTGTATGAGAAACAATCGAGTGTGTTGTGTTGTGGATGGCGCGACTACGAGAAGCGTTCCCCATCCGAGGATGGTTACTAGCGTCCGTTAAGGAGGTGATCCAGCCGCAGGTTCCCCTACGGCTACCTTGTTACGACT
>JBDUCM010000054.1:0-32733 GCA_040003455.1 bacterium | reverse complement strand
CACGCCCAGCCCCACGGGACGCACGCAACGTCTCGCGTCGGCCACGACCGACGAACCGTGGCGCACCACGCGGCGTAAGGACGCCACGCACCACCCCGCGCCCCGCACGCGCAACGTCTCATCGCGCACGCGCCGCCTCATGTCACCCACGCCCTGTTACGCGCCGCCCACGCTACGCCGCATCCCTCCCACGCCGCGTGCCGCGTGGCCCACGCGCGGTACTTTCTTGCGCACGTACCCCGCAACGCAACGCACGCCACGTCAGTCGGTGGACACCCTCTGCACATTGGGCCGCACGGTCGGACAACAGCGCCCCACGAGTCGCGTCATCGCACGCACGCCGCAACCTGCTGACGCTCAGCGCGTGGTCTGCTGCACGTCGATCATGCCCAGGACGGTCTGGGCGCGGATGTGCAGCTTGTGTGGTGCCTGGTCGTAGTTCACCGAATACCAGCTGTCCGCGCGCTTCACGAGGCCCGCGTGATCGAAGCTGGTGAATACACGTTCCACGTCCAGGCGAACACCCACATCCGGCGGAAGGCGCAGCGTGAGCTTCCCGACGGCGAGCTGCGCCACCACCGTGAGGTCACGGGCCCAGGTGCCGCTGAAATCGAGATCCACATCGCCAATGCCGCCCTGCACACGGATCTGGTCCGTATTGGCATTGGCCAGATGCATCGCCGTGAAGTCCGCCGCGCCAACACTCACCTCCAACTCGCGCATGTGCACCCGGTTGAGCCGGGAAAAGAGCAAGGTCGCGTCGGCGGCCCCGCACTTGAGGCGCACCGACTGCAACGACATCTCCCCCAGGTCCAACCGGGATTCAGTGCCGCCAAACGCCATGTCGAGATCCAACGGCACCGCACGCGGCAACGTCAGCCGGAGTTCACCAGACTCCGCGTTGCTTGGGGTCCGTTGCATGTCGCCGCGTGCTTCCAGACCGAGAATCGTGCTGCGCTGGTCCGCATCGTAGCTGTGCAGTGGCGCAGTGCGTGACTCGTCATAGCGCAGGTGCATCGAGTACAACAACGGATCGTCGGTGCCGCGAACGTCAACTCGGCCCGCATTGTACTGGACCCGGACCCGTTGTGGCGCGGTATCCCGCAACTGCCGCGAGAAATCCACGCTGCGCCACAGAGGAGACGTCTGGGCCCCGGCCAACCATGGGGTGGCCAGGCCGATTGCGATCAGGATCCGGGCGCGCGAGCTGTTCATCGAACCTCTCCGGCGGCCGCAGTGTGCCGGCGAGCCGCAACCACGCCAGCCACCGGTGTTGGGGTTTGCCACGCCGCCAATTCGGACGTTCGCGTCTTGCCCGCAACTCTGAGATGCGTACCGGCGCGTGACTGGAGTGCAGCGCCCAGTCCAAGCGTCATGGCAGCCCAGGTGACAGCGAGAGCCGCGGCGCGGACCACAGTGGCGGCCAGCGGAGCCCATGTGAGCAACGCCGCCACCATCCAGAGCGCGAAGAACAGGCAGGTACCGATGGCAAGGGCAATCAACGCGCGGGACCGCTCGCTCTCGTCACGGCCGCGCCAGAGCGCGCCGCCCACGAGACGGGCGACCGCGAGGAAGCCAAGGGTCAGCAGCCCCGCGCATGCGATGGCATAGGCGACGATCGCGAACGGGATGAGCAGAATGCCGATCAGGCTGAGCGCGAGCGCGACGATCAACACGGCGAGGGCGGGCAGCAGGCAAACCTGGCCAAGCACGCCGATCCAGAAGGCGTGGGCGAAGCGCTGTTCGATGGTCGCCACCACCTCATCGAGATTGTGGCCGGCGAACAGCAGGACCCCCACCGCAACAATGAGCAGGATGCTGAACGTGACGCCGACCATCCGGGCGGAATTCAGGGTGTTCTGGGCGCTCGATCGCACGTCGGCCACCACTGGCGTCCCGCCGACAAGCGCGGGCAGGGCCGCCATCGAACGCATCTCGCCATTCACCACACCGCTATCCGAATTCACGCGGCCGCCAACGGAAAGCGCGTCGCCAGTAATGACGCCCCCCTTGTGCACCGTCACGTCGCCTGAGAGGCTGACGACAGAACCATCGACGTGACCACTCACGTCCACGGGCCCGCGCGCGACGATGGTCCCCTTCACGGTGGTGCCGGCTGCCACGGCGCGAGCACCGGGGGCAACACTATCGACCGGAGGGACCCCCACGATCAATTCACCCTTGGACAGCCGCTCGAGCTCCCGTTTCAGGTCGGCACGGCTTGCTCCCTGCGCTGCCAGCGCACAGGGAAAGAGAACGAGCAGCGCGGCAACCCAGGTACGATGACGGGCCGACATCCTAGCGCCGGCCGGCGGTGGCCAGCTTCCGGATTCCGGCGACTGTTCCGAAGGCAGTGAGGACGAATGCTCCGAGGAGCAGGGCAACCCCAACAGCTCCGGAGGCTTGAATGGCGGCCAGGGCCTGGTCGCCGAACAAGGCGACGGCCATGTCCCGTGCCGCGCCAACCATCACCCCCCGCAGGCGACCGCCCAACAGGCCGGTCATGAAGACCGCGGCATCACCCTGGGTAGCCACCCAGATGAGCGCCATGGTCAGCGCACCTGCCACCGATGTGAACACCGCCGCCGCCGCGATCCTCGCGGGCCCCGCCTGCGGTAGCCAGCGACTGACCGAATCCCGGGCCGCCACGTGCGCCGGCACAAACACCGGAACCCGGGCCATGACCCGGTCGGCCAATCGGGAGTCCGGGGCAAAATGCGGGATGGATTCCAGCGCATCCACCACGATGCGCTCATCCTCGTAGCGCACTCGACACTCGGGACACTCGTCCAGGTGCGCGCGAAGAGGGGCGACGCCGAATCCGGCTTCGCCGTCGACCAGTAGGTCGATCTCGTTGGGGAGTAGGTGTCTGTGATTCACGTGGCCTCTGACCTAATGTACGGGCGACAGGCGCTCAGGGTTTCAACGCGCCAAAAAAAGATTCGCGGGATCATTCCCGGGTATGCTCCAGTGCCCGCCGCAGTTCGTGCCGGGCCCTGTGGATGTACGTCTTGACGGTGCCGAGAGGCAGGTCGAGGGTGGTGGCGATCTCTTCATAGGATCGGCCCTCCACATGCCGCAGCAGTATGCATTGTCGATACTCCGGCCGGAGCGACCCGATGGCCTGTTCGATGGCCGATCCCAGCTCCTTGGCTTCCATCTCCTGAAGCGCGTTTTCAGCCCCATCCCCGACATCGAACCGGGATGCCTCCACGGCGTCGGAGTCCCCCGCATGCGGAGACCCCTCCAGGCTGACCGTGTCCAGCTGCCGCTTCCGCAGATGATCAATCGCCACGTTGTTCGCGATCTTGAACAGCCACGACGAGAATTTGAAGTCGGTACGGTAGCGTTCCAGGTGCGACAGCACCTTCACGAAGGTGTCCTGCGTGAGGTCCTCGGACAGCTCGCGGTCGCGCACCATGCGGAACACGAGCGAAAAAACGGGCCGCTCGTATCGCGTGATCAGCTCACGATGCGCCTCCGCGCGCCCTTCGAGGGCGAGGGCAACGACGTCGGCATCAGGAAGGTTTGCGAGGTCGAGGGCGCGGAGCATCTGGATTGACTGGGACCCGCGCTGCTCTCGGAAAGGAGCATGGTCGCGCAGCCGGAAACCTATCCGACGCTCACGCCGCAATCCAGACGCATGCTTGCCCCATGTTCGGCCCACGGCGAAGTTTCAACAATGCATCAGCCAGAAGTCGAGGAACGCCGCGCCGAGCTGGCGGCCGAGGGGGGAACGGAAAAACGGGCGTACGTTCGCACCGTGTTCGAGGAGATCGCGCCACGCTACGACCTGCTGAACCACCTCCTCAGTTTCAACATCGACCGCATGTGGCGCCGCAAGGCACTCCGCGCGCTCGGATGGAACCGCGTTCCCGACGGCCGATATCTCGATCTCTGCGCAGGAACACTGGACGTTGGGGCCGAGTTGATCCGGCAGGTAGCCTTCGGCGGGTTCGTGGTGGGCGCCGACTTTGCCGTACCAATGCTGCGTGCGGGCATCGGCAAGGCGCCGGCCAACCGTCTGGGACCCGTCGGCGCCGACGCGCAGTTGCTTCCACTGGCTGACGGCACAATGGACGGAGCCACCGTCGCGTTCGGCATTCGCAATGTCGCATCGCTCGATGTCGCCCTCCGAGAAGTAGGTCGCGTGCTCAAGCCAGGCGCGCGTTTCGTCATTCTCGAATTCACCACGCCGCGGTCCACGATCGTCCGGACGGGCTATCATTTCTATTTCCACCATCTCCTGCCATTGATCGGTGGCCTCATCAGCGGTCACCGCACAGCCTACAAGTACCTGCCACAATCCGTCGCACACTTTCCCCCGGAACCGGAGCTTGCGCGGCGCATGACCGCCGCCGGATTCAGGGACGTGACGTGGACATCACTCAGCTTCGGCATCGCGGCCATTCACGTCGGCACGAAATAGGCCTCGTACGGCTTCCCACGCGGCGCTATCGGCCTGCCTTCTGTCAATCCTCAAGGAATTCTCCACTCGTGTCCCTCGATACCCTCAACGAATTCGTTCACGCCATCGAAGCAGCGGGCGAGCTCGTTCGCATCGCGTACCCGGTGCGAGCACATCTCGAACTGTGCGAGATCAGCGACCGGGTCATGAAGATGCCGGGCGGCGGCCCCGCACTCCTGTTCGAGAACGTGATCCTGCGCGACGGAACGCGATCGGCATTTCCCGTGGGCATGAACCTGTTCGGATCCATGACGCGCATGGCGATGTCACTCGACGTCGCGAAGCTCGATGATCACGGCGATCGAATCACCAAGTTGATGGACCTGAAAGTGCCGGAAGGCATCATGGGCAAGCTGTCCATGCTGCCCCGACTCATGGAGGTCGCGAAGTTTCCGCCACGAATGAAGCACGGAACCCCCGCGTGCCAGGAAGTGGTGTGGCGCGGCGATGACATCGATCTCGACAAGCTCCCGATCATCACCTGCTGGCCGCAGGATGGAGGGCCATACATCACGCTGCCAATGGTGATCACCAAGGATCCCAAGCGCGGCATCCGCAACGTCGGCATGTATCGAGTGCAGCAGACCGGCAAGCAGACCCTCGCGATGCACTGGCAACGGCACAAGGTCGGCGCCGCGCACTGGCGCGAGATGGCCGAGCGCGGCGAGAAGATGCCGGTCGTCATCGTCATCGGCGCCGATCCGGCATCGATGTACTCGGCGAGCGCGCCACTGCCGCCCACCGTGGACGAGTTCATCTTCGCGGGCTTTCTCCGCCGCAAGCCGGTGCTGCTGACCAAGGCGCTGACCTGCGACCTCGAAGTGCCGGCCGATGCCGACTTTGTCCTCGAGGGATACATCGATCCGGCCGAGGCGCTGGTGATCGAGGGTCCCTTTGGCGACCACACCGGATACTACTCGCTGGCCGATCTCTATCCGCAGGTGCACGTCACCACCGTGACCATGCGGCACGACCCGATCTTCCCGGCCACCATCGTCGGGCGCCCGCCCATGGAAGACTACTATCTCGGGCACGCCACCGAACGGATCTTCCTGCCATTGCTCAAGCTCACGATCCCCGAGATCGTGGACTACCACATGCCGGCCGAGGGCATCTTCCACAACCTCGTGTTCGTCAGCATCAAGAAGGACTATCCCGGCCAGGCGTACAAGGTCATGAACGCCATGTGGGGGCAGGGGCTCATGTCGCTCGCCAAGGTGCTCGTGATCGTGGACGACTGGGTGGACGTACGCAATCCGCAGGAGGCGTGGTGGGTCGCGCTGAACAACATCGACCCCGAGCGCGACACCCGCTTCACGATGGGCCCGATGGACGTGCTCGATCATTCATCGCGCGCCTTTACCTACGGTTCCAAGATGGGCATCGACGCCACCCGGAAATTTCCTGAAGAAGGATTCACGCGCGATTGGCCCGACGTGATCGTGATGGACGACGCCACGAAGGGTTCGGTAAACGCGATGTGGCCGCAACTGGGCATTCCCGGTTGACGACGTGACCGAGTCGGCGCCGCAGCCCCCGCGCGAGGGCCAGACATTCACCGGCAGCTCCAGGCTCGCGACGTACGCGAGCTTCGTGAAGCTGCCGCACACGGTATTCGCGCTTCCGTTCGCCCTCGTGGGCGTCACCCTCGCGTCCTACTCCTACCCGCTCACCTGGGCCACACTCGGCTGGACGGTGCTGGCGTTCACGTCGGCACGATTCGCGGCCATGGGCTTCAACCGCATCGTCGACCGCGAGTATGACGCGAAGAATCCGCGCACGCGCATGCGGGAGATCCCTCGTGGCGTCTTGAGCGTGCGCGAAGCCTGGGGTTCCGTGCTGGTCGCATCAGCACTGTTCATCATCTCGGCAGGAGAGTTGGGACAACTCTGTCTTGCCTTGTCGCCCGTGGCACTCGGATGGGTGTTCTTCTACAGCTACACCAAGCGCTTCACGCGATTCGCGCATCTCGTGCTCGGCCTCGGCATGTCCATCGCACCCGTCGGCGGCTATCTCGCCGTCGCGGGGCGCTGGAGCACGCCGTGGTGGTTGCTGTGCGTGCTCGCCACCGCCGTTGCTACGTGGGGCGGGGGATTTGACGTACTCTACGCACTTCCCGATATCGAATTCGACTGCGCGAACGGGCTCCATTCAATTCCGTCTGCGCTTGGCGAGCGGGGCGCGATTACCTTCGCACGCGTCATGCACATCAGCACCATCGCATGCCTCGCGCTGGTTGGTTGGGGCGGGTACCAGTCAGGCACACTCGCGAATCAACTGTATCTTGCCGGCATCGTGATCGTGGCGGCGCTGCTCACATATGAGCACTCGCTCGTGAAGGCCGGCGATCTCTCGAAGCTCGATGCGGCATTCTTTACCATGAACGGCGTGATCAGCCTCACGTTGTTCGCCTTCGTGCTGGCCGGCCGCCTGTTGAGTCACGCCAACGTCGCCGTATCGGCACGGGTGGTTCGATGAGCGGTCCGCTGCCCATCGTCATGGCCGTTACAGGCGCATCCGGAGCGCCATACGCGGTTCGCCTGCTCGAGCAGCTGCTCGTGGCGCGCCAGTCCGTGCAACTCATCGTCTCCATCCACGGGCTTCGCCTGCTTCAGACAG
This sequence comes from bacterium, assembly GCA_040003455.1. Classification (GTDB taxonomy): domain Bacteria; phylum Gemmatimonadota; class Gemmatimonadetes; order Gemmatimonadales; family Gemmatimonadaceae; genus AG11. The sequence continues at coordinate 25,646 of JBDUCM010000054.1, read as the reverse complement.
AAACGGAGATCGCGTCCGTCAACGACCTTCGCGAGGCAGTGGGCGCTGCCGCGTGGGATTCGCTCGTCACCACGTTTGATGACGGCGATCGGGGCGCGCCCCCCGCATCGGGGTCAGCGCGGAACCGCGGTATGGTCATCTGCCCGTGTTCGATGGGCACCGTGAGCGCAATCAGTCAGGGAACGTCACGCTCGCTCGTTGAACGCGCCGCCGACGTCGCGCTCAAGGAGCGACGCAAGCTCGTGCTGGTGCCGCGAGAAACGCCGTACAGCGTGGTGCACCTGGAAAACATGCTCCGGCTCACCCGCGCCGGCGCCGTGATTCTTCCGGCCAGCCCTGGCTTCTATCATCGCCCTTCCAGCATCCAGGAGATGGTCGATTTCGTGGTGGCGCGCGTGCTCGATCATCTCGAGGTGGAGCACACGCTGGGAAAACGGTGGGGCGATAGGCCGGCCGAGGAATGAGCGATCCGACCCTTCACGTCATCGGACTGATCTCCGACACGCACGGTCTCGTGCGCGCCGAGGTGCGCAGTGCGCTGAAGGGTGTGGAGCTCATCCTTCATGCTGGCGATGTTGGCGGCGACGAGATATTGGACGAATTGGAGCTGATTGCGCCTGTGGTCGCCGTCTACGGCAACACCGACACGCCGGGCGACCCAAGGCTGCGCGAGTCGATTGACCGCACCATTGGCGGAATGCGCATCCACGTGTCGCATGGACATGAAGTCGGGAGCCCCACGCCGGCGCGCTTGCTGGAGAAGTACTCGGCAGACGTCATCGTGTATGGGCACACGCACCGCCAACTGGTCACACAGGTTGGTGGCCGACTGGTCGTGAATCCTGGCGCCGCCGGGGCACGTCGCTTCAAACTCGAGCCCAGTGTCGGGCGGTTGACCATCAGCGACGGTCGCGCCAGCGTGGAGATCATCGCGCTGGAGTCACCCTGACCGCCTACACCGAGCGTCAAACCGCAATGAAGTGCGACGCGGGATAGAGGAAGTCATCGCCGGAGTCGTCGAGGATCCGGTAGAAGCTTCCGTTCGCCTCCACTCCCTGCAACTCGTAGATCCTGCCGAGGGTGAGATCGTGACACCCGCCCGGCTCATCACATCCGGGATACGTGAGCCAAGGCTTCACACTCACGCACTGTACCAGGGTTGTCGGCTGCCACGAGATGGTCATCGCATGCTCGGCGTGATGCAAGCCCCGGAATCGGGGGCGCGATCAGCGAACCTGCAAAAACATCGCCAACTGGTGCCAACTGGTGATGGCGATCACGTCTCGTCACGCCGCCGACGTGGCGACCGGACTACCGAAGAGTGGATCGTCCGCAGCGTCGTAGGTGAGAGCGAGCGGCTCCTTCGCGAACACCTTTGCATTCCGTGAGCGATCGAGCTCCGCCGGAAAGCGGCGGAACCAGGACGACAGCAACAACAATTCATCGATCTCGTGTGCCGGTACCTGCGCGGAATCGCGTTCGGAGGGATTGAACACATCCTCGACCATTTCGAGCAACCGTACGCGATCGGGTTCGCTGCGTGGTATCGCGTACTCCCCACGTACACGGCCGCGTCGAATCAGATAGATCCTGTCGTCACCATCATGGCCCGGCACTCGGTACACGAACGACAGCGTCTCCACGGCGAAGCGGAAGCGGATGAACTCCGCGCGGAGATGCTCGAGGCTCTGCAGCTTGTCGCGCAGCACGGCGGCGCGTTCGAACTCCATGCGTTCGCTGGCCCCCTCCATGTCGGCACGCAGCGTTTGCATCGGGCCGTCGTCCGCTCCATCCAGAAACGCACGCACCATGCGCACGCGTTCATCATACTGCGACGTGTTGCATCCTCCCACGCACGGCCCCAGACACTTCCGGATCTCGTAGCGAATGCACCCAGGGGTGCGCGGATAGATGTGAAACAGCTCCGGCTGGTCGGCGAAGTGCATGGGCTGGTCGATTCGGCAATCGCGCAACCCGAGCGCATCATTGAGTTCGCGCACGGCTTCGCCAACGCGCTGCGCCCCATGGAACGGGCCGTAGTAGATCTGCGCGTCGTCCGCTCCTGCCCCGCGCACCACCAGCAGCTTTGCCGCAGGGGCGCGCGTAAGCTTGATGAACGCAAAGTGCCGCGCATCACGCTTCATGGCCACGTTGAGCCGTGGCCGATAGCGCTTGATCAGTCGCAACTCCTCCAACAGCGCTGCAAACTCGCTCGGCAGGTAGTCCCACTCGATGCGATCCGCCTCACGCACAATACGCGCACCCTTGTCTTCCGGGAACGAACAGCGGAAATAGCTCAGCAGGCGCGTACGCAGCTTCTTGGATTTTCCGACGTAAACGATCTCGCCGTCGGCCGAGAGCATCCGGTAGACGCCAGGCCGATCCTTCGCGTTCGCGCGCACGGTGGCGCGCATGGCGTCGAGCTGCGCGTCGCCCGTGGGCGGGCGAAGCAGTTCTACCTTTGGCAGCGCGCGCATAACACCGTCGTTCGTCCGTCGATCGCATGCGTTTCCACCAGACGAGCGCCGCAGCGCAAGCACGGCTCGCCGCCTCGCCCATAGGCCGCGAGTGACCGTTCGAAGTCGCCCTTTCCACCCGAGGCATCCACATAGTCGCGGAAGGAGGTGCCTCGCGCGGCAATGGATTCCGTGAGCACACTCACGATGCCCTCTCGCAGCGCGCCAACCTCGGCGGCATCGATGCTCGATGCCGAGCGCGACGGATCGACTCCGGCGCGCCAACAGGCTTCGTTCGCATAGATGTTTCCTATTCCCACGATCATGCGCTGGTCCATGAGCACTTTCTTCAGTGCTTGCTTCGAGGCCCGAAGAAGCACCGATAGATGGGCCTCGGTGAACCCCGGGTCAAGAGGCTCGATGCCAAGGGCGGCCGTGTACGCCTCGAAACGCTCTGGCGCCATGAGCGTGACCGTGCCCAATCGCCGAATATCGCGATAGTGAAGGTCGCGGCCGTCATCGAGGCGAAAGTCCAAGGTGGAATACGAAGCCTCCCGGTCGGGCAGCGGGCCATCAGAAAGCAACAGCGCTCCCGTGAAACGCGGCTGCACCACGATCCGATCGCCCGTGCTGAGATCGAGGACGACCAGCTTCGCTCGCCGCCAGACGTGCGCGATCGTGGCGCCTGTAATTCGCTTGGCGAGTGCCCTGGCCGTGATCTCCCGCAGCACATCGGGCTTTCGCACCGATACAAGCGTGATCGTCCGGCCTCGGATCTCTCCGTTCAGGTCCCGGGCAATGGTTTCGGTTTCGGGAAGCTCGGGCACTTGCTTTGGTCCGGAACTACGGCGACTGCCGGGCGATTTCACGCCACCCGATATCGGAGCGAAGCTGCTTGCCATCGAACGCAACGCGGCGCGCGTAATCGAGGCTGCGGCGTTGCGCCTCCGCGAGGGTTGGCGCCACCGCGCTCACCGCCAAAACCCTGCCGCCCGCCGTCACCAAGTGACCATCGGCGTTGCGAGCCGTACCCGCGTGGAACACAAAAACTCCCGGATCGATGGGCGGCAAATCGATGACGTCGCCTGTTCGCGGCGTCTCGGGATAGTTCGCTGCCGCGACGACGGTTGTCACGCAGGCCCCGGAGAGGTTGTACGAAAATGTCTGTGATGCGTCCGACGCGTCTGAAACGCCGTCGGCCGAGTATCCGTTGATGCGCTCTCCGCGACCAACAGCCAGCATGAGGTCCAGGAGCCGAGGACGGCTCTCGAGCAGGGGCAGCAACGCCTGTGTTTCCGGATCGCCAAAGCGACAATTGAACTCCACGACCTTGGGGCCATCAGGCGTGAGCATCAGGCCAGCATAGAGAAGGCCGGTGAACGGCCGCCCGCGCGTGGCCAGCCCGCGCAATGTGGGCGCGAAGATCTCGACGGTCGCACGCATGGAGAGGTGGCGAGCGCGGTCGGGTCCAGCTGCGCCGGATCCATCGGTGGGATCCACCGCCGACACAGGCGCATACGCGCCCATGCCACCAGTGTTCGGGCCCTTGTCACCGTCGAGAAGACGTTTGTGATCCTGGAGCCCGGGCAGGACGACGAAGTGATTGCCGTCGGAGATTGCGAAGATCGAGACCTCCTCACCCGTCATGAATTCTTCCACGAGTACTTCCGCCCCGGCGGCGCCGAACCTGTTGCCCTCGAGCATGTCCTCGATGGCCTTGTCGGCTTCCTCGATGGTGGCGCACACAATGACTCCCTTGCCGGCCGCCAGCCCCGACGCCTTCACCACCACCGGCGCGCCGTATCGCCTCACCGCCCCTTTCGCCGATGCGACATCGGTATGCATCTCCGCCCGGGCGGTCGGAATGCCCTCTTCCATCATCAACTGCTTGGAAAACGCCTTCGACGTCTCGATCTCCGCCGCGGCCTGCGTAGGCCCGAAGATGAAAAGCCCGGCCGCACGGAACCGGTCCACGATGCCCAGGGCCAACGGCGCTTCCGGGCCCACCACGGTGAGATCCACCTTCCGGGCGCGCGCAAGAGCCAGCAGCCCGTCCAGGTCCGTGGCGGAGGTCGGCACACACTCGGCCAGGTCGGCGATGCCAGGGTTCCCGGGGGCCGCAATGAGTTCCACGGATGGATCTTCCTGCTTGAACTTCCACGCGAGCGCGTGCTCGCGGCCGCCGCTGCCGATGAGGAGGAGACGCATGCGACGAAGATACCAAGACGAACGGCACACCGGGTGGGGCGGTGTGCCGTCGTTGTGCCGAATGTGCGCGTCCGCCTATTCGGGCACTGGTGGATCGTTGATCGTGGGCGGCTCATCCTTGCCGCGGAACGCATCGGCAAAGGCGTCACGCGCGCGACCAAGGGCGTCGCTCACGCTCGACATCGCGTCGCTCGTCTTGTTGGAGTAGTAGCTGGCGGCGTCGGAGAAATCGTCGCCCAACCCCTGTGCCTTCTCGCCGCGTCGCGTGTACGTACCGCCCAGGATGCTGTCGTACGCGCCACTGGCGCGCCAACGTTCCAGCTCGCCCGCTCGCACCGTGTTGAACGGGTGCTCACGGAACGCGGTATTGAAGACGCGAACAATCCGGTCCCACGCGTCGCCTTCGGACTCGTAGGTTGCGGCCTGCACCATGAAAGCAGCGACACTCGTCTCATCGCCCAGGTCGCGGCCGCCGGCCATGCGCATGAAGGTGCCCTGCGCAACCACGTGATCCTGAACGGCCAGGAGACCGGCACGATCCGTGGAGAGTTCACTCTTGCGATGCCACTCGAGCAGGGCGAGCTGGAACGGCAGCAGCGCCAGCCCAACAGGGAAGATCGCCATCGAGCCCACCGCCAGGATGAGCAACGCGATGGTGCGATACGTCATGTGGCCGCTCATGATGTGCCCCAGCTCGTGCGCGAGCAGGAAGCGGCGCTCGTCGTCACTCTCGAGCAACTCCAGCGCCCCCGTCGTGATGACGATGAACGGGCGCTCGAAACCGATGGCGTACGCATTGACCTTCGGATCTTGCGTGACGTACAGCTCCGGCCGGTCTGGCCAGTCCAGCGTGGTACATACATCGGTGAGCAGCGCATCCAGCTTGGGGCGCTGAACGGGACTTACCTGGACGGCATTCGCGAGAAAGAGCTGGCGAATACCACGCTCGGTGATGAAGCCGGCGACCTTTCGCACGACCTCATCGAACCCGGGGATAGCGCGCAGCGTATTGAGCGCGGCGCGATCTGCCGGGTGCTCCCAGGACAGGGAGGAGATCTGCGGTAGCGGAGTGGGCATGAACCGGGGCTCCTGGACGGTTGATAATCCCACCTACGGGGCGGGTTCCCGGAAAGTGTCAAAACAGACCCACGTTCACGTCAGACGACGTGAAACGCATGTTCCAGGTCGGCCAGCAGGTCGCCCACATCCTCCACGCCACAGCTCAGGCGGATGAGACCTTCCGTGATGCCGAGCTGCGCCCGCCGGGCGGGTTCCACGCTGGCGTGCGTCATGGAAGCCGGGTGGCTGATGAGACTCTCCACCCCGCCCAGTGACTCGGCCAACGAAAACAGACGACAGCGGCTCAACACCGCATTCGCCTGTTCCTTGCTTCCGAGCTCAACCGAAATCATTCCGCCAAAGCCGGACATTTGCGACTTTGCCAACTCGTGCTGCGGATGGCTTGGCAGCCCGGGATAGATCACCCGCTCCGTCCCAAGGCGCTCCACCAGCCAGGCGGCAATCTGGTGGCCGTTCTCGTTGTGCCGCGGCATGCGCAGGTGAAGCGTCTTCGTTCCGCGCAGCGCGAGCCACGAATCGAAGGGGCCCGGAACGGCGCCGGCCGCGTTCAATATGAACTGTAGCCGCGTGGCAAGGTCGTCATCATTCAGGATCGCAATCCCGCCGATCATGTCTGAATGCCCGTTAAGGTACTTGGTGGTGGAGTGATAGATGATGTCCGCGCCGTATTCGAACGGGCGCTGGAAATACGGCGACGCAAAGGTGTTGTCCACGAGGAGCAGCGCATGGTGCCGGTGCGCGATCTCGGCCGCCGCGCGGATGTCACAGATGCGCATGAGCGGGTTCGTCGGCGTTTCGACAAACACCATGCGCGTAGCCGGCGTCATCGCGTCCTCGATGCGCTGGGGATCGCGCGTATCCACCCAGGAAAAAGTCAGGCCGTAGTTCCCCAGCAGCTTGTCGAACAATCGAAAGACCCCACCATAGAGATTCTCCCCACAGACGATATGATCGCCTGACTTGAAGAGTTTCATGATCGAATCCACACAACCCATGCCCGAGCTGAAGGCAAAGCCGTGACGCCCCCCTTCGAGGCTCGCGACGTTCCGTTCCAGGGCTTCCCGCGTTGGGTTCTTGCCACGGGCGTATTCGTACCCCTTATTCTGGCCTAGTGCATCCTGCACATAGGTGGATGTCAGATAAACTGGCGTCATGATGGCGCCAGCAAGGGGCTCGGGGCGTTGCCCGGCATGGATCGCCCGTGTGGCAAAACCAGCGTCCAAATCGTCGTCAAATACCCGCGTCATGCCGATACTTCTCCAGGAAGAGGCGTGATCGGCAAGATAACGGGATCGTCAGGGGGGAGCGAGGACGCTTTCCGATCGCATCCGCCCAGGCAGGCTTACAACGACGTTTGTGATCATGGCAGCTGAATCCAACGAGTCCCAGCAATATTGCCTCATCGTGGACGACGAGCCACGACTGAGGCAGGTGCTCGTGCATCTCATGCGGAACGACGGATTCACCTGCCTCGAGGCGGGTAACGGCGAAGAAGCGTTGGCGCACCTGGAGCAGCACACCGTCAAGCTCGTCATGAGCGACCTCCGGATGCCCAAGATGGACGGCCTCGAGCTGCTGCGTCAGATTCGCGGCCGCTGGCCCGATATCGCAGTCGTCATGATTACCGCCGTCGCCGACGTCGAAGTCGCCGTGAGCTGCCTCGCCATCGGCGCGATGGACTACCTCACCAAGCCCTTCCACCTGGAAGAAGTCCGCGCGCGCGTCGCACAGGCGCTGGAGAAGCGCCGGCTGGTGGTGGAGAACCGCGGGTATCAGGAGAGCCTCCAAGAGAAAGTCGCGGCGCAGGCGCGCCGCCTCGAGGAACTCTTCCTCGCGAGCATTCAATCGCTCGCCGAGGCGCTGGAAGTGAAGGACCCGTACACGCGCGGCCACTCCATCCGCGTCAGCCACTACTCGGTCTGCATCGCGAAAGAGTTGGGCCTCGACGGGGAATTGCTGCGCCAGATCGAACTCGGCGGCCACGTGCACGACATCGGCAAGATCGGCGTCCGCGAAGATGTGCTCAACAAACCCGGCAAGCTCACCGACGCCGAGTACGAACACATCATGACGCATCCCATGGTCGGCTGGCGCATCCTTGCGCCGCTGCTGGGCGAAACGCCGGTGGCGCTCAACATCGTGCGCTCGCACCACGAGCGATTCGACGGCCGCGGTGTGCCGGATCGCATCGCCGGCCATGCCATATCGCTGGAGGCGCGCATCGCCGCCGTCGCCGATTCCTTCGACGCGATGACCAGCGATCGCCCCTATCGTCCCGACGGCCTGAGTGTGGAAGCGGCCGTCGCCGAGATCGTACGATGCAGCGGCTCGCAGTTCGATCCCGATATCGTTGCCGCGATGGTTCGTGCCGTGGACGAAGGCCGCCTCACCCTGCTACCCCGCGTGCCGTCCTACGTGGGGGCCGCGGTGATGGTGTAGTCAGGAGGCCGGTCAGGCCGCGACGATCTCGATGACGCTCGGCTGCTTGTAGGCACTGAGCCGCGGTTCGCACCAGCGCTTCACCTCGTCTTCCGTAACGGAGCCCGTGACACGAATGAGGATGTCGTTCTCTTTCGACGGCTCCGGAATCGCACGCACCTCAACGCCGGACACACCCGGCATGGCACCAACCACTCGCTCCAACTCGCGCGGATAGATGTTGAAGCCGGTCCGCGTAAACATGGATTTCACGAGCCCGAGAAACTCCACCGAGCCATCGGGATGGCGAACGCATTCGTCGCCGGTGCAGAGCCAGTCGCCGCGCATGGGAAGCCCTGCGGCGCCGCCCACGTAGCCCCGAAAGACATTCGGCCCTCGCACGCACAGCTCCCCCACGGTACCGTCGGGAAGCTCCCGTGCGTCGCCCGCTACGGCCGTCTCACCGGAATAGTCCGCTGGCTGGAAAATCCCCACCTCCACGCCCGGCAACGCAGCGCCCATGGTGCCGCGCACATTCGGCCTGTTCACGTGATTGAAGAGACACACCGGCCCGGCCTCCGTGAGTCCGTAGCCTTGTCGCAGCTCGTGTCCCGTCGCATCCGCCCAACGGTCCTGAAGCTCCCGCGGCAACGGCGCCCCTCCACAGATAGAGAGGCGGAGGCCGGAGTGGCGCAGGTCAACGCCGCGGCGGCCGAGCGCGGCGAGCAACGCGTGAAACACAGTTGGCACGCCGATGATTTCCGTGATGCCGCCCGTGGCAATCAGCTCCACGGCCTTCACAGGATGGAAGCGCTCCATCGTGGTAAGGCGCGCGCCAGCCAGCAGCGGGGCGCTACAGGTGCCGGTGAGCCCGAACAGGTGCGCAAACGGCAACAACGACAGCACGTGATCCGCTGACGTGTTCGCGAGCGCCTGGTTCGTGGACCGCGCGTTCACCAGCAAGCTCCGGTGCGTGAGCACGGCTCCGAGTGGGATGCCGCGCATGGCGGAGGTATAGACGATGACGGCTTCCTCGTCGCGGCCCTCTACATCGCGCTGGCCCTCGAGCGCCAGTCCATGATGCGTGCCCAGATCCACGTCCTGCGTCCGCCCGTCGCCCACGACACGCGCCGCACGCGGCGCCTCGTCGAGATACGCTACCGTGACGTCGTCCGGCAACCGGCCCGAGAACGCCGTGGTCGTGAAGATCGCGCCGACGTTGGAATCCTCGCACTGGAAGGCGATCTCCGCGGGCGCTGCCAGAGGATTGATCAACACCGCGCCCCGTCCGTCGCTCGCGGCGAGTGCCGTGAGAAACGCCGGGGACGTAGGGAGCAGGATCGCCGACCGCCGACCGCTGAGGGCACGAACGAGCAGGGCGCTGCGTTGCAGCAAGGTGAGCCCCGCGGCGATGAGCTGCTGTGTTTCGAAATCATCGGCCGGGGCGGCGCCCGCGGCGGAAATGCGACCGCCCCCCGCGGCCAGCGCGAGCGGGAGCAGGGCGAGAGGTTCGGTCACGGGTGGTTTCGGGTAGGGTCAGGTCTCAAAGTGACGCAGCGACGCCTTCAACGTGTCCGCCACGCCCGCGAGATGCCGGCTGGACTCCGCGACACTGGACATGGCCGCCGTCTGTTCCTGGACCACGGCATTCACCTCATGGGCCGTCGCGGCATTCATTTCTGCGCTCGTCGCAAGCATTTCGATCTCCCGCGCGAGCGATTCCGACTCGCCGCGCTGCGCGTCGGCCGCCTCGACAATGCGGTCCACCGCTTCGCGGGCATTGGCGATCTCTCGATCGATCTGCGTCAGGGCGTCGGCGGACGCCCGGATCACGGACTGGCCTGCCGTCACCCGGTCGCTCGCCAAAAGGATCTGCTCTTCCGTACGAACGGCACTGGCCCGAATCTCGGCGGCAAGCTGCCGGATCTGGCCGAGGGCCCGGGCACTCTCGCCTGCCAGCTTGCGCACTTCGTCCGCCACAACGGCAAAGCCTTTTCCATGTTCACCGGCTCGCGAGGCTTCGATGGCTGCGTTGAGGGCGAGCAGGTTCGTCTGCCGGGCAATGGATCCAATCACGTCCGTGATTTTGCCAATGCGCTGCGATTTTTCGCCCAGCTCCACAACGGCCGGTACCGCCACGCCGGTCACCGCGCTGATCTCGGCCATCGCCTGAAGCGCCTGTCCTGCGGCAACCGTTCCGCGGCGCGTCGTGCGCTGCGCGATGTCAGCGGCGTTTCGCGCCTGTTCGGCGTGGCTGGCCACGGCGACCGCGCGTCCAGCCACTCGGCTCGATGCGTCCAACGCCTTGCCCACGCCGCGCCGTTGGACCGCAGCCGCATCGGCAATGGCCCCCGCCACGCCGGAGACCTGTTCCGTGGACGCCGTCATCTGGTGCGCGGACGTTGCCAATTCGTCGGCCGTCTTGGCCGCCTCGGTGGCGTTCGACTCCAATCCCTGTACCAGCGACCGAAGTCCGATCGTCATGTCGCGGACAGCATTTGCCAGATGGCCCATCTCATCGTCCGACTGAAACGTGGGCGTGTAGCCCAATTGGCCCCGCGAAACGCGCTCCGCCTGTCGTGCCAATTCAGTCATGCCCTGCGTGAAGCGTCGCGCGCCAAGGTAGGCGACGGTCACGGCGACGAACAACGCGATGACAGCGTAGGCCGCGAGGTCCATCACCGGCACGCGCCCGTACGTCGGCACGAGCAGTATGGCAAAGGTCAGCACAACCGCGCCGGCGGCCAGCGCCGCCATCTTCAGCCGCACAGGGAAACGAACGGCGGCGCGCGGGGGAGAGGAGGACGAGGACAGGAGGGGTGCGGAGAGTGCGAAAGCCCGAACGATGAGCGCAGATCGAAGTTACGGACCGAGGACTCCTGCGGACAAGCGGCCGTAACGCTTTGATCGAGTGCGAGTGCCCCCTACTTTACGACTTCCCACAGTACGGAGACGTCATGACGCAGGGTGCCGCGAGTAGTGCCGGAGGGCCGACCACCGGACTGATGGTGAGTGTGTCCGGCATACGCGGGCGCGTAGGTGAGGCGCTCACGCCTGAGGTCGTTGCCAGGTATGCGGCGGCCTTCGGGGCGTGGTCCTTGTCGCAGGGAGTATCGCGCCAGGTCGTCGTTGGACGCGATAGCCGTGTATCGGGGCCAATGTTCCATCGCATCGTCGTGGGTACCCTCCAGCTCGTTGGCTGCGATGTGATCGACATTGGCCTCACCACCACCCCCGGTTGTCAGCTCGCCGTGGAGCATCATCACGCGGCGGGGGGGCTGATGCTCTCCGCCAGCCACAATCCCATCGAGTGGAACGCGCTCAAGCTGATCGGATCCAGCGGCCTGTTTCTGGAGGCGAGCGAGGGTCTGGCCATGCGGGCACTCGTGGAAACGGGCATTCCGCACGCCAACTGGGACCGGATCGGGACTGTCACCGTCGACGACCAGGCGGCCGCGCGTCATATCGAGGCTGTCCTGGCCATTCCATACATCGACGTGGAGGCCATCCGGGCGCGCCATTTCAAGGTTGCGCTCGATTGCGTGCGCGGCGCCGGCGCCACGATCATGCCGATGCTCCTGGCGCGGCTCGGCTGTGAGGTTGTCGGAATCAATATGGAGCCCGACGGCCGTTTTCCGCGTGAACCGGAACCCATTCCTGCCAACCTCGGCGAATTGGAGCGATTGGTTCAGGAGAGCGGAGCAGACATCGGTCTGGCGGTCGATCCGGATGTGGACCGGTTGGCGTTGGTCAGCGACGCGGGCAAGGCCATTGGCGAGGACTATACCCTTGCTCTGGCGGCGAAGGTGGTGCTCCGGCACCGGAAGGGCCCCGTGGTCACGAACCTCTCCACGAGCGCGCTGATTGATGATGTGGCGCGCGAAGCCGGGGTTGAATCGGTACGAGCTCCCGTGGGCGAAGTGAATGTCGCCGTACGGATGCGCGCCCTGAATGCCCCCATCGGGGGCGAAGGGAATGGCGGCGTGATCCTGCCGGAAGTGCACCTGGGCCGTGATGCGCCGATTGGGGCGGCCCTGCTTCTGCAACTCTTGGTAGAGGAGAATCGTCCACTATCGGCAATCGCAGCGTCGTTGCCGCGGTACGTGATCGTGAAGGACAAGCTGGAACGACCGAACGCCAGCTTGGACACAGTGTATGGAGCGCTGCGTTCCGCGTTTTCGGACGCCGTTGTGGACACGCAGGACGGACTCCGGCTCACCTGGCCGGATCGTTGGGTGCACATTCGGCCGTCTGGAACCGAGCCGATCGTGCGCGTGATCGCAGAAGCACCAACCGAAGAAGCAGCGCGGGAGTTGGTTCGCCGTTCGCGCGAACCACTCGACGCGCTGTCGCGCTGAGCGGACGAGTCCGGATCATTCAACAGGGAACACCACATGTGCGGAATTGTCGGATACGTCGGGGCCAGGAACGCGACCACGCTGCTCGTTGATGGACTGAAGCGGCTGGAATATCGTGGGTACGATTCAGCCGGGGTCTCGCTCATGAACGGCGACGGCATGCAGACGCGCAAAGCCAAGGGCAAGATTGCCATGCTCGAGGCGGCCATCCTGAAGGAACCCATCCACGGCAACATCGGGATCGCGCATACGCGCTGGGCCACACACGGACCGCCGAACGAGTGCAACGCGCATCCGCACCATGACTGCACGGGGACCATCTCCCTCGTGCACAATGGCATCATCGAGAACTACGCCCCGCTGCGCGCGATGCTCCTGAAGACGGGGCACACGTTCGTCTCGGACACGGATACGGAGGTGCTGGCGCATCTCGTGGAAGCGGCGTTCGACGGCAACCTCGAGGAGGCCGTCATCGACGCACTGGCACTCGTGGAAGGCACCTATGGCATCGCCGTGATTTCGTCGCGGGATCCGAACAAGATTGTCGCGGCGCGAAAGGGCAGCCCGTTGCTCATCGGCATCGGCGAGGGTGAGAACTACGTGGCCAGCGACGTCGCTGCCATCCTCCAGCACACGCGCCAAGTGGTGTATTTGGACGATGGGGAAATGGCCATCCTCACCAGCGACGGTTATCGTGTCTGCGACCTGGACGCCAAGACGGTCAAGAAGGGCGTGAGCCGCATCGATTGGGACCTCGACAAGATCGAGAAGGGCGGATTTCCCCACTTCATGCTCAAGGAGATCTTCGAGCAGCCGCAGACCATCGAGAACACCATGCGCGGCCGTAGCGTGGACGAAGACGGCTTCTCGAAGCTGGGTGGATTGAACCTCTCGAAGGAATTTCTCCAGCATCTCGACCAGATCATCATCACAGCGTGCGGCACGAGCTGGCACAGTGCGTTGATCGGTGAGTTGATGATCGAGGAACACGCGCGCATTCGCGTGGAAGTCGAATACGCATCGGAATTCCGCTATCGGAACCCGATCGTGTCGGACCAGACGCTGTGCGTCGTGATTTCGCAATCGGGCGAGACCGCTGATACGCTCGCCGCCATGCGCGAAGCAAAACGGCGCGGCGCCAAGACGCTCGGCCTGGTCAATCAGGTTGGCTCCACCATCGCCCGTGAGGACGACGGTGGCGTGTACCTCCACGCCGGCCCGGAAATCGGCGTCGCGTCCACCAAGGCTTTTACGAGCCAGGTGATCGCGCTGGCGCTGCTCACTCTCAAGCTGTCTCGGCTCCGCAACATGTCCGTGGTGCAGGGCCGCGAGATCACCCAGGCACTCGCTGCGCTGCCGGCGCAGATCCAGAAGATCCTGGACAACGCTGCCGAAATCGAGAAGATCGCCGAAGCGTTCGTCGACGCGGAGAATTTCCTGTACCTGGGGCGCGGCTACAACTTCCCCGTCGCGCTCGAGGGCGCACTCAAGCTCAAGGAAATCTCGTATATCCACGCGGAAGGCTATCCGGCGGCAGAGATGAAGCATGGACCGATCGCGCTGATCGACGAAAACATGCCGGTGGTCTTCATCGCTCCCCACGACGCCGTCTTCGACAAGGTCGTATCAAACGTGCAGGAGGTCAAAGCCCGCGGTGGGCGCGTCATCGTGATCACCAGCCGCGACGAGCCCGCGCTCGCCGGGAAGATCGACTACGAGATCAGGGTGCCGGAAACCATCGATATGCTCTATCCGGTCCTGACGGTAATTCCGCTACAGTTGCTGGCGTACTACATCGCGGCCAAGCGCGGGCTCGATGTCGACCAGCCGCGGAATCTCGCGAAGTCGGTGACGGTGGAATAGTCGAGCCAGGCTCGAAACCCAAGAAGCCGCTCTTGCATGTCGTGAAGCTGTACGACAAGCGAGGCCAGCCGAACGAAAGCGGGGCGAGATGATTCTCGCCCCGCTTTTCGTTGTGCTCGCTTACAGCTCACTTTCGTGAAGGAAGTGTTCGGCAAAAACAACAAGACTGTGTTGCGCGTGCAACACCTAATGATCGTCTAAGGCGAGCTGTGCACGGGGCGCATGGGGCCTTACACGGAGCCCATAAGAGGCAAGTAGTGCTCAAACCGCCATCGCGACAATCTGTGCGATACGTCACAGCATTGGACCCTTCTTTGCTCAGGGAAAGTTGGTGGTCCATGAACGCGGCCGAACGACGGGCTGACGGTCGGACTTGCGGGGAACGCGATAGTCAACACCCCGCAGACCTTCATCCAAGGACGGTACGATGAAGAGCACGGTTCATGGCGTTGCTGCAGCCTTGCTTCTATTGGCGAGCACTGCAGGAGCGCAAACGGTGACAGGTGTAGCAACGGGCTGTTTCTCCTCCACACCGTTCGGCTGCACCCCGGTAGCTGGGTCTGCCAGTTTCGGAACGCTGACCTACTTCAGTAGTTCGTTCAGCGACGTTCTCAACTCGTTCGGCATCGTGAACTTCGGCGGCAATGCCGTTGCGAGCCCCGCAAACGTGAACAACTTCGGCTCCTTCCAGTTGGGAAGCGGAACGTTCACCTTCGGCAATCCCAACGCGCCCACCGAGTACTTCACGCTCGCCCTCGCGTTCACCTCGCCGCAGAACGGTTCCATCCTCTACAGCGGATCCGTCACCGGACAGGTACTCCCAACAGGCGGCGGCGGGGCCAGCATTGATTTTGTCGACAACAGCTTTCAGCCGGTACCAGGCACATCGATGTCTGCGCGCGTAAATGACGTCGACATCAATCCGGGGTTGCTCATCGCGGGTAGCGGCGCGGTGACTGCGACACCGGAACCTGCGAGCCTCGTGCTGCTCGGCACAGGCCTCCTGGGCATGCTGGGTATCGCGCGCCGAAAGAAGCACAAGCCCTAACACTTAGCGCTCGCTCCAGCACGACGGCCCCCCGTACATCGACTTGGGAAGGGCACGCCCCTCGGGCGTGCCCTTCCTTTTTCTCGGCAGAGCGCGGCACCTTGCGCGGCGGACGCAAGCGCCCGATGATAGGATTCCACCCACCGGGAGTCATTGATGCATCGCACTACGGTATCGCTGCTGCTGACGGCCACTTTGGCGGCAGGCTGCCGCAATCACGATGCTGACCCCGACACAGGTGACGTGAAAGTGCAGGTCGGCCGCGGCGCGAGCGCCGCCGCCGCTCCCATGGCCGCGCTTGGGGCCGGCGACGTCCGCATCTTTACACGTGACAGCGCGGTTGACCTGGCCCTGATCGGTGATACGATCAGCTCAGGGCTCTCCCCGACAATCCTGGCAAAGATCAAGAAGCAAACAGACTCCAACGCCGTTCTGGGGAACGGATTCGGTGCATCCATCGACAAGATGGTGAAAGGCGCGGTCCAAAGCGCCATCGGAACCAGGGCGTCATTCCCCCTGTCGGCAATCCGCGACGTCAAATACGAGAACGGACGTCTCGAGTTTGCGTGGACCGGGAAGCCTGAGAACATCTTTTCGCACGCCAACGTGGACAAACACCCGCTGCTGGAGTCCTTCAGCCCGGAGGAATCCCAGCGCTTTGTTGATGCGGTTCGCGCGCGAAAGAAATCCGCACAGAACATGTGATGGCCCACTCCTCACTGCGCCCGCGAACAGTCACCGAACTCGTCGACGCGGCATTCCAGATCCTGCGCGCGCACTACGCACAGTTCGTCGTCTGTTCCGCCGTTGCGTACGTGCCGTTCCTCATCATCCGGTTCGTGGTCATTGGTGACCCGAAGCGCTTCATGGGCGGTGACATCACGTCCATCGGCAATCTGAGTCACATCCTCTGGACCTTCGTGGCAGCGGGTTTCGGGGGCTGGCTCACCTACACGATCATGGATTCCGTACTCATCGTGTGCGCCTCGCAGGCGTACCTGGGTGAGGAAGTGGACGCGGGAAAGGCCATCCGGCGCGCGGTCGCATGTCTGCCGCGTGTTCTCGTCGCGGGCATTGTCTGGTTCGGCTTCCTGTGCATCGGCTTCATGGCCCTCCTGGTGGGCGCCATCTACGTGGGCGCGCGCTGCTTTGCCGTCGTCTCGGCAATCGTGCTGGAGGACACCGGACCGTTCCGTGCCTTTGGCCGGTCGTCCGAACTGTCCAAGGGCCGCAAGCGGCACATCCTCAACGCACTCGGCCTCGTGGTCCTGATCTACTGGATCGTGGCTGTTGGCGTTTCCACGGCCGGCGAACTATTCGGCAGCTTTGCCCTCAGCACCCTCATCAGCTCGGTGGCGGTCGTCCTCGTGTATCCCGTGGTTGCCATCACCGAAACCCTCCTGTACTACGACGCGCGCATTCAGGGCGAGGGGCTCGATATCGAACTGATGGCCCAGGAACTCGGCATCGCTAACCTGCCGGATCCACTCCCGCGCTGAAGGGCGCAATGCTGCTGCTCCAATCGGCTCAACGCGCCTGGCCAGCCGCGGCGGTCCATGATACCGTCGCCGCCGTTGTGCGCGATGCCGAATTTCAGCGCTCGCTCCAGCGCTCAATTGCCGACGTCATCATGCTGTGGCTGGCCGAGTGGTTTGGCCGCTTCATGCGATTCATCCGGCACGCACCGTCGGCGCGTACCATCGCCATCGGTGTCGTCATTCTCATCGTGATCACCGTGGCGGCCCGATTGATCATCGCGGCGCGCGCCCGCGACGACGGAAAGGGACGTGCGTCATCGCGGCGCGGGTCAGTATCGTCGGACGACCCGTGGGTGGTTGCGGAGCGCCTGATCGCAGAAGCACGCTTCGAAGAGGCAGCGCATGCCCTGTATCACGGCGTCCTGGCCGGGCTCGCCCTCAACGAACGCATCCGGCTCGACCCGTCGCGAACCAGCGGCGATTACGCCCGCGAACTGGGACGCCGAGGCTCGTCGGCAAGTGGTCCGTTCCGGTCTTTTATCCGGCGATTCGACGTGGCGGTGTATGGGCACGGCGGCTGCGACGCCGACGCCGTGTCCGAACTGCGCGAGTTGAGCATTCCGTTCCGCGCACGCGCGCGCGCCGCATGACCGGTCCCAACCCATCGTCGCCCAAGGATTGGTGGTCAAAGCCGTCCGTCGTGCTGCCGGTCATTGCAGTCGCGGCGTTCATCGTCGCACTCCTCACGCCGCAGGTTTCCTCAGGGCGCACCGGAGACGCACGCCTCTCGTCTCATCTCTCCGGTTCACTTGGCGCCAGGGTGCTCTTCGAGACGGCGCGACGATTCGGATATCGCGTCGTGCGCCACGACAGTGTCGCTTCCCCAGCGGCCGCCGACGGACGAACTGTGCATGCCGTGCTCGCACCGGCCACACCGGTGACCCGCGAGGAAGCGCACCGGTACCTCGAGGCCGTACGCCAGGGTGATGCCCTGCTCCTCGTGCTCGACGAACGCTCGCCGCTCTCCGACTCCCTTGGCGTCGTGCCGTTTGCGCGGAACGGCATTCTCCCGGAGCAGGAAGGTGGCCGCACGCTCTGCGCGGAGCACCGGGAATTCTCGCCGCCGCTCTGGACGGATGGGCGCGTTCACTTGCTCGGGGTACGATGGCTGCGCGGACGGCCCGCGCAGGCGGTCGCATTTGCCCCGCTCGAGCGGGACGGCCTCGGAACGCTGCATCCCGGCGACGCTGCCGCAGGGTTTCCCTTCGGACGGGGTCGTATCGTCGTGGTGGGCGATCCGGATCTGCTGCGCAACGACGTACTGCGTCACTGCGTCTGGGGGGCCGACGCCATTGCAGTGAAAATGCTCGAATGGCTGCGCGCAGGCGGCCCGATGACACGTAACACCATCATCTTCGACGAGTACCATCAGGGCTTCGGCTCGCATCCCAGCACCTTCGACGTCACGTTGACCTTTCTCACCGAGCATCCCATCGGACGCGCCATCCTCGTCGGCCTGGTCGCGAGTATCGTCCTGCTGCTCGCGGTCGCGCCGCGTGCGATTGTGCCCCAACCGCTCACGCGCATTGAACGACGTGACCCGCTCGAGCAGGTTGACGCGCTCGCGCACGCCTACGAGCAGGTGCACGCCTCCCGTACCGTCACCGCACGGCTGCTTCGCGGACTCCGTTGGCGCGTGGAACGCAGCGGACGCGATAGCCGCACGCGGCCCGACGACGCGTTCCTCAGCGCCGCGATGGTCCGTATCCCCGCACTCGCCGCGGACGTGTCCATCGTCAGGCGCGCCCTCCGCGAAACCATACCCGATCGCGAACTTCCAGCACTCGGCGCGGCCCTTCGTCGCATCGAACATTCCCTGACGACCAACCTCGCATGACCGACTCCATCTCCTCCACGCACGGCGCTGCGCTTCTCGAACGAGTGCGCGGAGCGGTCGCCACCCGGGTAGTGGGCCAGGACGCCACAGTGGCCGACACGCTCGTGGGTTTCCTCGCCCGCGGCCATGTGCTCATCGAAGGAGTGCCCGGCACGGCAAAGACCCTCCTCGTTCGTTCACTCGCGTCTGCCCTCGGTCTCCGCTTTGCACGCATTCAGTTCACCGCCGACCTGATGCCATCGGACGTGACGGGAGTGAACGTGCTGCGCGAGCCGTCGCGCGGATTCGAATTTCAGTCAGGGCCGGTGTTCACTGACCTGCTGCTCGGTGACGAGATCAACCGGGCCCCGGCGAAGACACAGGCGGCGCTGCTCGAAGCCATGGCCGAGCGCCAGGTGACCGTCGACGGCGTGTCTCGAACGCTCGGTAGCGCATTCACCGTCTTTGCCACGCAGAACCCCGTTGAGCACGAAGGCACGTATCCGCTCCCCGAGGCACAGCTCGATCGGTTCCTCATCAAGACGGTCATGCCCTACCCATCGCGTGAAGCGGAACTCGAACTCCTCGCGCGCTATGAGCACGGCTTCGACGCCGAACGCCTGGACGACTCGGCGCTGCCCGACGCGCTGGCCAGTGGTGAGGCTATGGCACTTCGCGGACTTGTGGATGCCGTTCGCGTGGCGGACGATGTGCGCGCGTATATCGCGGACATCACGCGCTCTACGCGGGAAGAGCGCATGCTGGCGCTCGGCGCATCACCCAGGGCCACCGTTGCGTTGTTCCGCGCCGCGCGCGCGGTCGCGGTGCTGGAAGGGCGTGATTTCGCCACCCCAGACGACGTGAAGGGGATCGCACCAGCCGTACTGCGCCATCGCATCGCGCTGTCGCCGGAGTTGGAGGTGGAAGGCCGTACCGCCGACGACGTCCTTCAGGCCATGCTCGATCGTGTTCGCGCACCGGAGTGACGTCGTGTCGCTGATGGAGCGTGTGCATCCACGCGTGAAAGCACTCGCCGAAGGCGTCGCGTTCGTTCCCACGCGGCGCCTGGCCATGATGGTGGCGTGTCTTGCGCCGCTCTGGCTGGTGAGCGGCTGGCGTTTGGGCGCTATCGCCGCGTCGGTCGCCTCCGTCGCGGTGCTCGTTGCGCTCGCGATCGACGTCGCCGCGCTGCCCACGCGACGGGATGTGGACGTTCGCCGAATCCTTCCCGATACCATCGGCGTGGGTGACAGCGTCGTCGGCGAATATCGTGTCGCGTCGCATTGGGACCGCCCGCTCTTCTTCACGCTGTACGACGCCCTCCCGCCAAAGCACCTCTCGGGTGCCCAACCGTTCCAAGAGCAGGGGCTGCCCGCACTCGCCGCGCTGGTGCTGCCGTTCGAGGTTGTCGGTGGCGCGCGCGGGGAGGCGCCCCTCGGCGAAGTTGCGCTCCGCCTCCGAACTCCCCTTGGCTTGGCCGCGCGTACTGCCGCCTACCCGCAGCGCGACCAGGTACTCGTCGCACCCTCCCTCGCTGGCGTCAAGCGCTTTCGTTGGATGGCGGTTCACCATCGCCTGGCCACTGTCGGTGTGCGCCAGGCGCGGCGGCGAGGTGAGGGCAGGAGCTTTGCCAGGCTCCGCGACTACGTGGTCGGAGACGATCCACGCCACATCGACTGGAAGGCCACTGCGCGACGGGGGCACCCCATCACGCGCGAGTTCACCGTGGAACAGTCGCAGACAGTGTTCGTGCTCATCGATGCCGGCCGGTCCATGACGCAGCTCTCCGGCAAGTACCCGCGGTTCGAATACGCGCTCTCTGCGTCACTCCTGCTCGCGGATGTGGCTCTCACGGCGGGAGACCGCGTTGGCGCGCTGGTATTCGACGACCAGCTTCGAGCCCTGGTGCCGGCGCAACGAGGGGTGACGGCGCTGCACGCCATGCGCACCGCACTGATCCCGGTGCAGCCCACGCTGGTGGAGCCCGATTACTCCACGGCGTTCCGCACACTGGCCCAGCGTCAGCGCAAACGTGCCTTGATTGTCCTCATCACCGATGTCATCGACGCGCGCGCGTCGCGTGCCCTGCTCGCACACCTCACCAAGGGTGCGTCCCGCCATCTCGCGCTCGTCGTCGCCTTGCGGAACGACGCGCTGTTGGCCGCCGCCAAACCGGCCGGCACCTCGGTGCCGGAGCTGTACGCGAGCGCCGCCGCAGAGGAACTGATTGCCGAGCGCCTCACGGCGCTTCAGCGTATGCGCGATGCCGGAGTTGTGGTGGTGGACGTTGCGCCGGACGCGATGGCCGCCGCGGTCGTGAATCAGTATCTCGAGCTCAAGTCGCGTGGGGCACTTTGATGGTCGAGAGCGCAAGGACCCCTGGTTCACCGGGCGAAGCCGCCGGAGTGGAGCGCCTCATCCGTCCCCCGCGAAGGTAGGTCACGAGGAACACCAGCGTCACGCCGCTCACTGCGAGCTTGCCTTCCAGGGGCCACCACTCGATGGGCGAAACAAAGCCTTCCAGTGTACCCGCAATGATCAGCAGGAACGTGGAACAGGCGATGAGCCGAATGGCGCGCCGCGCGTTGTCCACCAATGCCACGCCGCGCGCCCGCTGACCCGGAACAAGGAGTCCCGCCGCGAGCAGAAATGCGCCGCCTCCCGCCACGCAAATGGCGAACAGTTCGAGCACGCCGTGCGGGGCGACGAACGCGAAGAGCAGGGGCGCAATGCCCTTGCTGGCGTAGAGACCAACCACGCTCCCGATGGAGATGCCGTTCAGTACCAACAGAAGGATGCTCAGCAACCCGGCCGTGATGCCGCCGGCGAATACTGCGAAGGTGACCTGCACATTGTTGGTGAGGATGCGACTGGCCATCACCGGTCGCAGCAACTGCGGGTCATCGATGTAGCCTTCGCCTTCCCGCGCTCGGCGCACGCCATCCTCCGCGCGTTGCAGCATGGTCGACGGAAGGAGTCGCGCCGCGAGGACCGGCGAACGTGCCACCCCCACGCCAGCGATGACAGCAGGCCCGAACAGCAGAAGTCCTGCGAGCGCGATGGGCGCCGCGCTCCGTCGTACTTCGCGCGGCACGTCCGTGAACAAATAGCGCACGGCGCCGCGCAGGCCCATGCCACGATCGCGATAGAGCAAGTTGTGCGCGCCCGCCACGAGCCGGCCCAGCGTGAACATCTCGTCCAGGGCGCGCCCGCGCGATGCGGTGCGCAACCGCGCCATGTCCGCCGAGAGGGCCCGATACTCCGACACGAAATCGCGGACCCCTTCTTCGCCAAGCGCCTGCAAGCCGCGCTTCTGCGCGGTGGCGAGACGCGCGCCAAACGCGGTCCATCGCGGTTGCCCCGCGGCAACGAGCGCCTGTCGTTCGCGTCCGGCGCCAATATCGCCGCGCGAGGCCACACCCTGCACACGCGCTTGTTGTTCGCGGTCATGAAGATCGAGCAGCCGTGGGCCGGCCGCGCGCCCGTCCGCGGGAAGCGCCGCGGCAAAGCGCGCGGCGAGTTGTTCTGCGAGTGCGGACCGTCGCAAGGGCTCGAGCGAACCCCATCGTTCCACGAAGCGCGACAGCACGACGAACTGCTCCTCCGTGAGCGCCGTCTGTAGCGCAAGCGCACCGGAAGACGGATCGCGCCGGCTTCGCACCGTCGCGGCCATGGGGCGAACCTCCTCCCGTACCACGATTGTTCCTGCCACGATGTCGCCCAGCCGGCGCCCGCGCTTCGTGAACAGCAGGCTCAGTAGGCCCACGAGGTAGAAGAGTCCGGGTTGCATGTCGATGATGCGCACCAGATTCCGGATCGCCGACGCACCGAACGTCACCGAATACCCGCCCTCACGAACCACGCGGAGGCGATGCAGTCGCTTCCCGGGGGTCTGTCCGTCCATCAGGCCTTCGAACAGGACGTAGTAGCCCCACAGGATGGCGAACTGCACGAGTGCGAGCACCGCCAGCGCCCAGCTCGCGGTCGCGTCGGAAGCAAGCCGCGATCTCGCACCCAGCCCCACCACGGCGAAGATCACCGCCACGAAGGTGGCCACACAGATGAGCAGATCCGTGAGCGCCGCCAGCACGCGCGACCCCACTCCAGCCAACGAGTAGGTCAGGACGACCAGCTCGGGCGTTTCGACATCGACGGTCTGCTCGAATGATCGGGCGGTCATGTCTCAACAAGCTCGCGCGCGGCGTGGCCTGGAACAAGCCGCCCGTTATCTTTTGTGATCCCCGAACCCTCCTCCATGCGAGTTCTGCTACAGCGGGTATCCAGGGCCGACGTGCGCATCGGCGCCCGAACGTCCGGGCGCATCGAGCGCGGCTACGTGCTGCTCGTAGGCTTTACGCACGCCGACACCGAAGACGCGCTCGTGTGGATGGCCGACAAGATCGTGGGCCTCCGGCTGTTCGGTGACGCGGACGAGAAGATGAATCTTGCGCTCGCCGAGGTGGGCGGGGGCCTGCTCGTGGTATCACAGTTCACGCTGTACGGCGATGCCGCCAAGGGTCGCCGGCCGAGCTTCATCGAAGCGGCCCGTCCCGAGGTCGCCATTCCGCTCTACGAGCGTTTCGTCCAGCTCCTTCGCGAACGTACGGCCGTGGTGGAGACGGGAGAATTCGGCGCGATGATGGAAGTCTCGCTCGTGAACGACGGACCCGTCACCCTGTGGTTGGAGAAATGAGCGAACTGCACGTCATCCTTGCGTCGCAATCGCCGCGTCGCCGCGAATTGCTCACCCTCGTGGGCATTCCGCACGAAGTGCGGCCGATGGACATCGATGAGTCGTACCTCGCGGGTGAGCACCCGCGCGCCCATTGCGAGCGGCTGGCTCGCGAGAAGGCAGCCATCGTCGCCCGAACGGAGACCGAGGCCGTCGTCATCGGCAGCGACACTATCGTCGTGGTGGACGGCGACGTTCTCGGCAAACCTCGCGATGTGCCGCACGCGCGGGAGATGTTGACGCGCCTTGCCGGCCGCTCGCACACGGTGATGACAGCCGTCGCGGTCCAGTGGCGCGGCGTTGAGCGCTCCGCGGTGGAGGAGGTCGGCGTCACTTTTCACCCGATGACGGCGGCGGAGATCGACGCCTACATCGCAACGCGCGAGCCGATGGACAAGGCGGGCGCCTACGGTATCCAGGGCTTCGGCGCCACAATCGTCCAACGTGTGGACGGCGACTACTTTGCCGTCATGGGCCTGCCGCTCCAACGCATGGTTCGACTGATGGCGCAACTCGGGGTGACCTACCGGTTCGGAGCGCTCACGATCGAGGAATAGTGCGTCCGCCAGTGCTCAACCTTGTCGAGCACATCGCGCACCGAGATGCGTGGCATCCGCCCCGTCCGATTCTCCATCGAAAGGGGATAGTCTTCGCCGGGCTCGCCGTAGGCATCGATCAGCAGATCATGAAAGCGCCGGTACGGGCCCACCCGTTTGGGGTTGGTATAGCCCATCAATGAAATCACGGGTCGGTTCAGTGCGACCGTCATGTGCAACGGCCCGGTATCGGGTGAGAGCACGAGCGCGGCACCGTCGAGAATGCCGACGAGATTGCGCAAGCCACTTCCCAGCGCCGATACAACGGGCACCCGCGACCTCTCGAGTATGATGCGTTCCGCGGCAAGCTCGCGTGCCGAGCGACCGCCAACAAGCACGGGTTGCAACCCGAAGTCGTTGTAAAGCGATTCGGACGCTTCCGCCCACCGCTCGGGCATCCAATCCTTCTCCGGCTTGCTCGTGGCCACGACGATGGGCGCAATGGGCCTGTCGAACTTCGTCAGGAAGTCACGCTGCCACGCACGCTCGTGGTCCCACGGGCCAAGGTTCCAGGTCACCGAATCGTGAGGGACCTGGAGCGCATCGAGGAACTCGAAATACTGATCCTGAACGTGCTGGCCCTCGTGCGGTGGGATGCGATCCGTGGTGAACAACCAGTTCGCGTCGCGCGCCCGCGCGCGGTCGAAGCCGAGCTTGATTGGAGACCGCGTGAATGACGTGACGATCCCCGCCTTGAAGTACACCTGAAGCGCGAGTACCACGTCGAACGGTCGCTGCACGAGCGCTCGCCGAACGGCAGGATACGCCTGCCAGCCACGCGAGCGATCGAATTCCACGATGTCATCCACCG
This sequence comes from bacterium, assembly GCA_040003455.1. Classification (GTDB taxonomy): domain Bacteria; phylum Gemmatimonadota; class Gemmatimonadetes; order Gemmatimonadales; family Gemmatimonadaceae; genus AG11. The sequence continues at coordinate 722 of JBDUCM010000054.1, read as the reverse complement.
CCGGATGCCCGCGCACCAGGGTGGCCGCGCCCGGTTGGAGCACCCAGCTCACCCGTGACTCCGGACTGTGTCGCTTGAGCGCGGTCAGGAGCGGCAACACGTGCACCGCGTCGCCGACGGCGGACATCATCACGATGCCAATGCGGCGCAGGTCAGGGCGAGTCATGTCAGGAAAATTAGCGGGGTGGAGGGAAAGCCGTAGGCCCGCGGGGACGATTGGCGCGTGGCGCCGACCCGCACCGGGATGCAAACTTCCGCCAACCAGCGGCCCCGCCGCACCGCCCTTCGCGAGGACGTCATCTTGGGAGCATTCCGGAAATTCAGGCAGCAGCTGCGAAAGGCACTCATTCCGTCGAGCGTCCTGCGCGACCTCACTGCCTTGCGATACACACAGGGCGGGATCCTCGCGGAACTCAACAGAACGAAGCCGGCGTTTCCACTGCGCGATTGCGAATTCGGCGTCTTCTCACAATGGGGAGAAGACGGCATCATCCAGAAGCTCATTTCGTCCATTCCCATCGCGAATTGCACGTTCATCGAATTCGGCGTGGAGGACTTCACGGAATCAAACTGCCGCTTCCTGATGATGCACGACAACTGGCGCGGCTACGTGATCGATGGAGCGAGCAAGTGGATCTCCGCGCTCACGTCGTCGAGCTGGTTCTGGAAATGGGAGCTCCGCGCGCGTCATGCCATCGGCAAGAAGAGCGAGTACTACGACG
>JBDUCM010000322.1:0-3116 GCA_040003455.1 bacterium | reverse complement strand
GTCGGCCATGAAGACGCGCGCGCCCGAGTTGAGCGCGTTGATCATCATCTTGCGGTCGACCGGCCCGGTAATCTCCACGCGTCGGTCGTTCAGGTCGGCGGGCGCGGGAGCCACGCACCACGCGCCGTCCCGGATCGCGGCCGTTACCTGAGGGAATACCAGCGGTTGACCAAGTGGGTGTGCCCCGAGTTCGGCTCTCCGTGCAGGGCGGGCCGCAAGGCGCCCGCGCCTGACAGAGTCAAACCGGCGGTGTAGCGTGGCAACGAATGCGAGCGCCTCTGGCGTAAGCACGCGTTCGGCACCGGGCACGGCACCGGCGGCAACTCGCACGCCACTGGAAACAGGACTCATGAGTGAGCTTTCGCTTTAGGGGGACACATCGGGTGTTGCGTTCGCAAACCTATTCAAGCGCGAGCGCGTATTGCATGTAATAGAGACAAAGTACTGTGAGGCCTCGTATATTAGCCGCATCGACGAGATCGCAGCCCTTGTCCACTTCGCCACAGTCTTTGCCCCGCCGTGACGCTGTCCGGCACTCGCCCGTGCGGAGTCGTTCATTTTCGCACGCACTTCAGGAGGATGCAGATGACGCTTCACCGTGCCTCACGGTACGCCCTCGCGACCGCCATGCTCGCGCTACCGGCCCTTGCCGGTGCCCAGGCATTCGGATTGAGCGAGATCGGTTCATGCGCAGTGGCTCGCGGCTATGCCGTGACCAGCGCGCCTTGCGACGACGCTTCGAGCATCTACTGGAACCCCGGGGCGATGCCCAAGAAGCAAGGGTTCAGCGTGTTGCTGGGGGGCGCCAGCGTCAAGATCGACGGCGACTTTACTCGCGATTCGTCGTACCGCCAGTACAAGGCCACCGTGCCTACGGCATATGTGCCGCACGTCTTTCTGAATTACAGCACGGGCAGCATGGCATTCGGCATTGGCGCCTATGTACCCTACGGACTCACCTCACAATGGGGAGATGACTTCCCGGGTCGGTTTTCGGCGAAGAAGGCCTCGCTCCAGACGGTTTACGTGCAGCCGAACATCTCGTATCGCTTGAACGACAACTGGTCGGTTGGTGGAGGTCCCGTGATCGGGCACTCCACGGTCGAACTGGTTCAGGGGCTCGATTTGTCCAGCCAGTTTGCACAGGCCGGCGTCACCTTCGGCAACCTCGGTATTCCGAAGTACACCGAGTTCGGCCGGGCGACACTCAAGGGTTCGGCCATGGCATACGGCGTGAACCTTGGCATTCATGGGAAGCTCAGCCCCACCGTTCAGATGGGTGTGCGGTTCCTTTCGCAAATGTCGTTCAGCTACGACGACGCCGACGCGACGTTCGCCGCGGTCCCGACGAAGCTCGTCCTTGCGGCCAACAACCCCCTTGGTGCTCCTACGGGCACACCCGTGGATGCCATCGTGGCGTCCCAGTTCACGACTGGCTCGCTCGTAGGCCAGAAGGTACAGACGCAGATCCGGCATCCGGCGCAGCTACAGGTCGGCCTTGGCTACACGGGTTTCGAGAAGACGACGCTGAGCGCGGACTACGCCTACACCGGATGGAAGTCGTTCCAGCAGTTGCCGGTCAACTTCCAGGGCGCTGCCAAGTTGAGCTCTCGCGTGCTCGAGGAGGACTACAACAACACTTCGGCCATTCGCCTCGGCGCCGAACACTGGATGTCGAACGGGCTGGCACTGCGCGCCGGATTCACGGCGTCTGCGTCGGCGGCGCCTCCCGAGACTGTGACGCCACTTCTCCCAGAGATGGACCGCCAGCTCGGCATGGTTGGCGCGTATGTCCCGCTCATGGGCGGCCTTGGGCTTGACGCCACGTACGCCCACATCTTCACGCCAGGCTCGCGCGGCCGCATCGACGAGCGTGTCACGGGCAGTACGCAGGCGCAGGCTCTGGCGCTCAACAGTGGCGCCTATACGCTGGTGGCGAACATCGTGTCGCTCAGCCTCAAGCTCTCCTTCTAACCCACGCCCGGAGAAATCAGGATGTATCGACTGAATTATTCCACCCGCGTGGCCGCGTTCGGCGCACTCGTGCTCGTTGCCGCCGGCTGTGAAACCACCAAGCGGGATGTCCTCGGACCGTCGTCACCGCCCAACGGCGACATCTTCAAGAGTTACATCTCCATCGGCAACAGCATCACGGCCGGATTCCAGAGCAACGGCATCAATGATTCGACGCAGCGCCAGAGCTACGCCGTGTTGCTTGGCAAGCAGATGGGGACGCCATTCCACTACCCGTCCATTAACATGCCCGGGTGCACACCGCCCATTGCGAACACGCAGACGGGCGCCCTCGTCGGTGGTGTTCCCGCAAGTACCTGCGCGCTCCGGGCGTCTGCGTCCGTAACGGACATTCTCAACAACGTGGCCGTACCGGGGGCTCGCGTGCTCGACCCCGCGTCCGCTTCGACGGTCGCCTCCAACGCGCTCACGACATTCATCCTCGGCGGTCTCTCGCAGGTTCAGCGCGCGCTGCTTGCCAAACCCACCTTCGCTACTGTGTGGATTGGTAACAACGACGTGCTTCAGGCCGGTCTGAGCGGCCTCCTGAACCCCGTCCCTGGCGCCTCGCCGGGAGTGGTGAGCACGCCGGCGCAGTTCCAGGTGAGCTATGACTCCCTCACCAACCAGCTTATTCACGGCGCCCCGGGCATCAAGGGGGTGCTGATCGGCGTGGCACAGGTTGGCGGGCTTCCTTCGCTGAGTTCGGGCGGACTCATTGCCTCATCGCCGCAGATTCAGGGAGGCATCAGTGCTGCCGCCGGTACGACCGTGGCCATCCACCCGAGCTGCACGGGTTCCACGTCGCTGATCAACGTGCCTCAGCTCATCCCGCAAATTCGGGCGTTCAATCCCGCGACTGGTGCAGGTCATCCGCCGATCATTGTCTGCAGCCCGAACCAACCTGGCTTCCCCGCCCCAGTCGGCGACATCTTCGTGCTGGACGCAAATGAGCAGGCCTCCCTGTCTGCGACCATCACGGCGTACAACACCTACATCGCGGCTCGCGCTGCGACTCTTGGGTTCGCCTATTACGATCCCAACCCGCTGTTCGTCGCGAAGCGCGCCACGGGTGAAATCCCGCCGTTCCCTAACCTTGCGAG
>JBDUCM010000171.1:0-10494 GCA_040003455.1 bacterium | reverse complement strand
ATATCGCTACGCCGAATCACCGTTGACTTTCAGAGGTGCGTTGCAGCAGTCAGCCGATGAGAGGATGGCTCGCTTCGCTCGCTTTTTATGAACTCGGCTGCAGCTGAACTTAGGCGTTTTAGCCAGCGGCACCATACACATCACATGATTTCAGACGAGACGCTCGCGCTCCGGTGGGATGCGGGCGAGGCGATGACAGAGATTGCCCTCGCGATCGGATTGACCCGAGAGAGAGTTCGGGATCCTTGGCTGGATCGTTGGCGTAGTTCTTTCCGAGCCCTGAATAGCGTTCTTCTATTGTGGGCCGCACGCGATCTGTATCGGACTTCCGATCGTTATCACTGTGCTTGTCTCAAGGCGTCTGCAACGTGATTGGCTGCGCGAATACGCCGAGTGGAGTTCGCGTTTCCTCTGTGATCGCTGCGGCGCCGTGTTCGTGCCACTCCGCGCGGCTTCTGAGCCATAGTTCTGGTTCCCTGACGCCGCATTGATGGCATCGAGTGGAAGTCCCACTTCGATCAACTTCTTGCGAACCGTCACATTTCCTCCAGAAGCCACCGGGCGGCAGGCGCCCAAGTCAGTCGATCAGGCAGTGTTCGGCGCGGCGGCACCGCGTCGAGGGTCACAAGGAACGGACGCGCTTCGCGCACACTCGCGGCAGCCGCTTCCAGGGCGCGCAATTCGCGATCCCACGTGTCGTTGCCTTCGCTGTCCAGGCAGACCTGAATCAGTAATGGTGCGTCCCCGGCGCGCTCAGCGAGGAAGTCCACCTCGAACCCTTCAGCGGTCTTCACGTACGAAACGCTGAATCCACGACGTTCCAACTCGAGGAGTACCGCCGTCTCCAGCGCGCGTCCCTGGTGCGTACGCCCAGTGCGCTCGAAAAGTGGGATAAGCCCAGGGTCCACGGGGTAGGCCTTGCGCGGGTTCACCATGCGTTGCCGTTCAGAAGCACTATGCATGGCCACGGTGCGCACGAGAAACGCGTCCTCGAGATGGGCGAGATAGTCGTGCAACGTATCCTTGCCCACGGACACGCCCTGCGAGCGCAGGCTGTCGTAGTGCTTCTTCACCGAGAACGACCCACCGGGGTTGGCCAGGAGCTGTCGCTCGATCCAGCGCAGCGCCAGCGGGTTGCTCACCGCGTGACGTTCGATCACGTCGCGCAAAACCATCACATCCACGTAGCCGCCAAGGAGTGCCGTCCTGTCGCGCGCCGTGGCCCCTTGCGCCTCGGGGAAACCGCCATCAACGAGATAGCGGCGAAGACGAGCGTCCAGGCCCACGCGGCCAGAGGCTGACATGCGCCCGATATCGCCGTCCGGCTCGGCGCCAGCGTGGCGGAGTGCCTCCCTGAAGCTGAAGGGGTGCACGAGCACCTCCATGGCGCGGCCGCGCAAGCTGGTCGCCACCTCACGCGAAAGCAGCTTCGCAGATGAGCCGGAGAGGAACACCTCCACGCCGCCCTGATCCATCAAACGACGCACCAAGCCCTCCCAGCCGGGCACTGTCTGCACTTCGTCGAAGTAGACTGTCGCCCCCTTCGCGGCACGCAGCTCCGGGAACTGCCGCGCGTGCTCCTCCAGCAGCCACCCGAGATCGGCGACCGTGATGCCCGCCAATCGCTCGTCTTCCAATGACAGAAGAAGTTCCGACTCACGCTGACGGCCTACGGCGAGCCGGTCATTGCGCAATTGGGCCAGGAATGACGTCTTGCCACCGCGGCGGACACCTATGACGGCGAAGGCCTTGCCCGGAATGCCGGGCAGCAAGATGTCGCGTCGAGTCAAGGTGCCAGACTCGAGCGCGAGAGATTCGGCAAGCTTCAACCGGAGCAGATCAGGCGATATTGTCATTTCAGGAGTGACAATATTGCGACTGTTTATCCTTGCTGCAAGGATAAGCCGATCGGCACATCAACTCGGCTCGCCGCCCCGGAGCAAGCAACTCCGGGGCGGAAAGTTCACGCTCGTCATGAACATCCCGAGTCTGGCGCGCCCCTCAGTGAGCAGCCTCCGCCTCCCACCCCCACGGATCGTTCCGGCCAATCCACATATCCACTTCGAACGCAATCTTCCCCCAGGCCGGGATGCGGTCGAACTGCACCACCTCAATAATCTTCGCCTCGCCCCGATACTCCACCTCGATCCCGACATGACACGGCGGCTCACCCCGCGCCTCTGACGGCCCGTCCGACAAACCCGTGAGCACTCGCACCTCCACTTCGCGCCCGCGCACCTCCAGCATCCGCGGGGGCGGAAGCTCTTCGTCGTCATCCGGATCAGGCGGTACGACGTCGCGCGACATCTGAAGCACAGCGCGCAACCTCACCGCCTTCCCTCGCACCTCGGGACTGAACCCATCCAGGTCGGCGTCGCTCAGGAGATCCAGCGACAGGAGCGCCGTGAGGCGGTCGATCGGTCCGGACTTGTCGGGGTTGAATGCTCGAACCTCACGCTCCCTGTGCTCCCTGAGCAAGCGCCTGAGCCCGAACAGCCGGAGCCTCCGCTCCCTGCGGTCGTCTTTGATCATGGCGGATGCCTCTTCCAACACACGCTCTGCGTAGCGCTCTGGCGCCGCCTGGCAAAGCGACATCAAGTGCTCCCAGTCTTCTTTCGAGAAAGGCATGGCGGAGTCTCCAAGAGTGAAGGTGTTGACAACACTACGTCCCGCTCGCTGCCGAGTTTCGCGTACGCGCGGCTCCTCAGCGGTCATGTACAGCCAGCCGATCCCGCCAACCACCGGCGCCGCCAGAATACCCACCCTCCGGGCACTCCAGTCAAGCGATTGACGGAATCGTCCGACTATCGGGTCAGGCTAAGAACTCACGCTGCTCCTCGGCCCTGCCCCTCCGAACTCCAGGCACCCCGCCGGCTCCGGCCACTCGACGCCCCAACCAGCTCCTCGAGGGTGTCCAGCCGATGACCCAACTTCTCGAAATTGGCCATCGCCTCGGCATGATACGCCCTGACGTCGGCGCCGACGGTGTGCTTCGTGTTCTCCATCTCCTGCCGCCACACGCCCAGCCGGTACACCAGCACCGTGAGCGAGCCAAGCACGCTGGCCAGCCCCACGTACCGAACCGAGTCCTCGATACTCACGCCTCGGCTCGACCCGGCCTGCAACGCACCGAGCCACGCCATGAACGGCAGGATTGCTCCCGCGAGCGCTGCGCGCATCGGCTTACGCTGCCAGCCGTGGCGCGGTCTCGAGCGCCGCATGCGACTGCGAGGTCGTCGCCACCGGTGCCGGCGTCGCCGGCGTCGGCGTCGGGACCTGCCCGGTCGCCTTCGGCCGGTTCAGGCCATTCAGCTGTACGCGCTTCACACCGTTCCACGCCGACAGCAGCACGGTGTTGTCCTTGAGCGTCGTCCGGACGAGCGCATCGATCACGTGGACGACCTTCCGTCCAGCGCCGAGGGTCTCCTTGATGCCGGTCGTGGCACTCCGCCGCTTTCCTCGGCTCTGCGAGCGTGCGCTCACGGTGTCGAGCATCTGCTCCACCGCGCCGTTGAGCTGCGCGATGAAGTCGATGGGAAGCCCGGCCGCGATGAAGACGTCCGCGTGCTTCTCGGCCGCCTTCGCCATCCCGTCCGCCGCTGCGGCAAGCTTCGCCACAGTCGGACTCCCGCGCGGCATGCGCAGCGGCACAATCTCCGGAGTGTCCGGAAGATCGATCCTGGCAATGCGCGCAATCGGCGCCATGTGATCCCGCAGCACCTGGACCCGCAGGTTGTCCTTCACCAGCGTGGCGCCCTGCGAGGCCAGATCGTTGCCAGTCTGGTCGGACGAATGCCCGTTCAACTCGGCGACGATGTCATCCAGCCTCTTTCTCACGCCGGTGTTGGGCACGTTGCCCAGCGCGGCCGCATTCTCATTGAGAAAGGCCTGCACCGCGCGCAGCGAGAGGAGAATACTGCCCTGAGAGGTTTGCATAGAATTGTGTTCAAGTGTGATGCGATGCCGGCGCATTCGGCCGGCATCGTAATTCGCATCGGGCCTGGAGCGACGCAGGCCCGCCCGCCTCGTGACCGGTCACCTCGCACGTCGTGTCCATACGGCAACGCGGCGTTACGGATGACACGGTGGTGCCAGCACGGTCCATCGTTTGGCGTTACGGATTGCTCGGGTCCTGGGATCGGGTCGCTCATGAGAGTGTTCAGCATTCCTGTGCTCCGGTTTCGGGTGAACTCCATGATGTTTCTGCTCGGTCCATCCTCGGTTCCCGTCGAGTGGTCGACTTGCGGGGTGTCCTCCGTGGCGTTTCGGATCATCTGATGGTTGCGGCCAGGATCCTCGCCTGGCGTGTGCGGTGTGCTCGTCGGCCTTGCCGGTCAGTTCCGGCGCGCCGCAAGTGCGGCGCGCGCGGTGTGCGATGCCATGTCGCATCCGGGCAAGTGGGTTCTGGTGACAGGCAGGTTCGCTCCGCACATGTGCGGGTCGCCCTCTCAGTGCATCACGTCAAGACATCATGGTTGCACCTCTGTTCGGCGTACGATCATGTACGCCGGCCGCACGTTCACGTCGGTCATGCGGCCGAGCGGGTGTGTTCGTTCGTGGCGTGGGGGATGTCGGCCGCGCCGTCTGGTTCGGTGTTAGCCACCGCGCGGTATTGCGGGCTCGGTATAACCTCCCGCAGGGTCACCACACCCAACTCGCGCAGTGCGTCCTTGAGCGCCCGCCGAGCACTACGAAGGCTGAAGCTCACAGCCTGCTCCGGCATCCCCAGGGCGAGCCCACACGCGCTGACGGTCAGGCCGTCCGCGCACACCGCCAGGTACACGCGACGGCCCGTGGGTGAGATCCGGTCGAGCGCTTCGTCGAGCAGCACATCACGCTCGGCCGCATCGAGGTCCCATCCACGCGTGATGGGTTCGCGTGCAGGGAGTCGGCGGGTACGATCGCGACGCGGCCGGCGCCCATGCTGATTCCGCTTGCGGCTCGTGCGATAGCGCAGCGTAGCCGAAACGGCGGCTCGTACCAGCGCCGGCAAAGCCCCGGTGAGCATCACATTGCGCCGGTTGAGGAACATGCGGACGACGTCTGACGCCACGTCGCGCGCAAGGTCGCCGCTCTCGACGCCGGAGAGGCGGCGATCGGCGTAGCGCTGTGCCAGGACCAGCACGCGAGCATGCAGGTCGGCGATGCGGGACGACTGGGTACTGCTGGTCGTGGTCATGTGGATCTCCACTGCGGTGTGAAGGGTCGACATCATCGACAGGTCCGCTCGTTGGCCGGCGGGAACCGGTTCAGCTTCGAAGCGATGGTCCATATTCCCCTAACAGTTTCAGCGGATCAGCGCGCAAGAGGCAATTTCTGCCGAGTGGCTGGGTCACCATGCCGTCATTCGGATCTGAAACCTTTTCTAAGGCGGTTTCGTAGAATCGGAATCGGCCCCGCAATGGAGCGGAGGCGGCTGGGCTCCATTCCTCACCAGGGAGGTGGCAGCATGTTTCGATTGTCTCCGGAGAAGCTCATCGCTGGCGCGTTGACCCTCATCGCGGGAAACGTCACGGGAGCGCAAATCGACGAGGCCACACGCCTCTGCACCGGCGGGCTGGAAGGGGCTGAGGATCCCTCCGGCTCCTGGGACGCCCGATTCATCCAGCACTGCGGCCGGTCGTCGCACTACGACTTCCGGAAGCGTGACACCGCATGGCCCATCCCGCCGAGCGTCCACACCACCCCGCAGCTCGCGGAGTGGGGCGCCCAGCAGGGCGTGCTGTTCGACGCGCCCATGGACGGCGACATCTACCTCCAGTATGGCCAGCAGCGGAAGGCGTTCATCCACTGCGGTATCATCGTGAGCGTGCTTCAGCGTTGGGTTACGAAGGACGGCGTTCCGGTCTCGTACGAGGCCTACAACCTCGAGGGCGACACCGACCAGGTGGGGCGGCTGGAGCACGGACGGGCCATGCGTATCCGGCGCCGCCTGCGTCCTCACCTTGGCGACAAGTTCCTGCGCTGGACGATGGTGGAGTGCCCCGGCCTTCGCGCCATGATCGACTTCGCGCAACTCACGGACGAAGCGGAAGTCGCGGGCGCATGAACACACCTATGTTGCAAGTGAACGCGCTTGGGCCGATCACGGCCGACGGCGTTGCGGCGATGAATGTGATGTGGCCCGAGATCGAGCCGACCCTTCGTGCGTTCGCGAGGCGCATCGCGAAGGACCCGGCGAACGTGGACGTGCTGCTCGCGGATGCGATGGAGAAGTTCTGGTTCCTCGACGCCACGCGGTACGACTTCCGCCGGCGCGGAGACTCGGGCTACGCGGTGCGCGCCCTCATCAACCACATGAAGAACCGGTGGCACTTCGCGGACCACGGCCCGTTGACGTTGAGCGAGCTGGTTGGTTCGGTGGCGTTCGGGGGCCGGAAGCTCAAGCCCGATCCGCACCAGCTGGATTGAGAGAGCGGGCTCGCACGCGCTCGGCAACGCACGCGGTATTCAGGCGATGATGCTTGCAATGCACAAGCACCGGGGCCGATGGCTGGAGATGCATGGTGGGCTCGAACCCTCACCGCGCCAACTGCTCACGCACCAAGCAGCCCGATCAACGGGTCTCGACCGAAACCGCCGTCCCCCGTACCACGATCCCACCGGCCGTTGGCACCTCGACGAGGATTCGGCTCGGCCGCCCCATATCCTCACCCTGTCGGATCACGAGATGCGCGGGCGCTCGCACGAGGCCAATGTCGCGAAGGTAACCGCCCAATGCCGCCGCCGAGGCGCCAGTGGCCGGGTCCTCGACGACCCCGCCCACCGGGAACGGATTCCGCGAATGAATGGCACCGTCAGGATCCCGCCAGATGAGCTGCAGTGTTGTTAGTCCATCGGTGATCATGAGTTGCTTGAGCGTGGCGAAGTCGTAGGCCAGATGAGCCAGTGTTTCGCGCGTACGAGTCGCAATGACCAGATGCCAGGCTCCCGCATAGATGCGGGCGGGCGGCACCGCCTCATCGACTTCATCACGTCGCCAACCGAGCGCCGCAAGTACGGAGGTGAGCAGCGCGTCGGAGGCAGGTTCATGTCGCGGTGTCACTGACGTGAGCGCGGCCTCGCGCATCCCGTCTGCAAGGCCGACCGCGACCGGAACCGCGCCGACGGCGGTATGGAACACATACTGACCGTCGCCTTCGGTATTTCCTAGAACTACGCCAGAGGCAATCGTCGCATGTCCACAGAACGAGACCTCCGCTTCTGGGCTGAAGTATCGGACGCGACGGTGAAGACCGGTTGCTGGCACCACGAAGGCCGTCTCAGAGTACCCAACATCAGCCGCGATCTGCTGCATCTCCGTATCCGATGGAAATGCGTCCCCCACCCACACTCCCGCCGGATTTCCGCCAGTCGGAAGAGTGGCAAATGCCGTTACACGATGTAGGCGCCCGCCGTGCATAGAACTCTCCGCGGTATAAACAGTCCGCGCCTCCAGTGAGTCTGGGGGACCGGCGTGGGCTGACACTTGGTCACTCTGAGGCGATGGTTGAGAAATACACAGCGTCCCGCACACGTTCCTAACAACGGGTCACGGTCGTAGTCCCCACGTGCTCCATAACCCGCCAACGAACTGATCCCTACATCAAACGAAAAAGGGTCCCCCCCCGGAAGGGTTTTTCCCCGGGCGCGTTTGCGCTTTGTTCGCAATCGACTGACCATGCCCGCGCCGAACGTCGCGATGTTCACGACGCTGGCGGGGGAATGATCGACTGCTACTGAGTGCTCTGCGTAAGTACGATGTGCGATTGATCGATCGTCATCTTCAACCCAAATTCGCCGAACTTCAGGGTTGGGTCATCGACGACGTAGACAGTGCCAACGCGAATGACGTACACGCTTCGGCCCGACGCCTGTTTCGCCGACGGCAGGGCCGAGTTGTACGCGTCTCGCAGAGGAGCGCACACGTGCTCGTCGAACACAGCAACGATTGCCGTGTCAGGCACGGATGGCAGTGATTGGTAGCGGCGCGCCGCTGAGAGCGAGGAGTCCGTGACGATGCGTGCAATGGCGTTTCGCCGCTGCGTGAGGCCGGGGTCTGCGGCTCTGCTTCCTGCCTCTCTCTCGTTCTGGTGCCCTGCTTCACGTAGCTGGACGCCTATCAAATTCGCTTGAGCAAAGCGACGAGTAGGCCAAGAAGCACGGCTATCGCCACGCCGATGCGGAACGGGGTCCACACGATGAGCGACTGCTCCGCAGACCCGTCTGCGGACACGTAGAACACGCCGGGCCTGGATTGGCGCAAATAGCCGCATGCCAAGATTGCCGCCCACTCCTCGGACGTATGGGGATCGATTTCTGCGCGGCTTCTGGCGGCGGAAGGTGACACCGCACCCAACGCGATGGCGCGGTCAATGATATCCTGCCCCGCCTGTGGCTGGGGACCGAGACCCAGATCCCTGCCTTCTTCCATTCTGCTCTGAAATTTGTCAAACATTCGACTTGAAGCAAGAAAGGGTCTGACGACTATCGCCACACAACAGATATGCACGAAATGCCACGGCCCAGGTCGTCGACCAACACTCACCAGAGTGTTGGCGACGTTCGCTGAGTAGGCTGTCAATACCAACGGCCACGCTCACAGCCACGGATACTGCTGAGAAACAACGCATGCGCAAATGAGCCAGGCTCCCAAATTTTGGGAAGGCTGACTCCGTAGCGAACTGCAATGAATAGCCTTGATCAAGACTCCGGCTGCAAATCGAACTGCGTGAGTTGGACCACTCTGCAACCGCCGTGGCCTATTACGGTCTCGACGCCTCGCACTCGCACCACGAGTACCCGCCGCGGCCCAAAACGCATATGTTGCAGTGTGCTGCCCGAACAGACCCCGACACCGCGCAAGATCCTGCTCGTCGACGCCGACGCGTTCTACGTCGCTGTGGCGCGCATGCTGGATCCGGAGGGCGCTGGCAAGGCCGAGCTGCTGATTGTCGGCGGCTCCGCCGAGGGACGCGGTGTGGTCTGCTCGGCCTCGTACGAAGCGCGGAAGTTCGGCGTCCGTTCCGCCATGCCCATGGCCCGCGCGCTGCGCCTGTGCCCCGATGCCATGTGCGTGCCGGTCCCACGAGGCGCCTGTTCCGTGAAGCACAAGGAAATCCGCGCCATTCTCGAGCGCTATACGCCGGCCGTCCAATCCGCGAGCATCGATGAGTGGTACCTGGATATGGAGGGCACCGACGCGCTCTACGCGGGCGCCTCGCTGGAGACGCTCGCCCACCAGATTCGCGACCGGGTGATGGCCGAGACAGGGTTCGCAGTCTCGATTGGCGGCGGCACGACGAAGCTCGTCGCCAAACTCGCCGTGGAGCGCGCCAAGCCAAAGCCGGGTAGCGGAGCGAACGGCGTGAAGATCGTCGAGCCCGGACTCGAGCTGGCATTCATGAAGCTCCTCATGCTCGCCGACATTCCCGGCGTGGGCCCGAAGGCGACGGCGCGGCTTGCTGAGCGAGGGCTGCGCTCGGTGGAGGATGTCCTCGCCCTGGACGCGCCGGCGCTGGCGCGCCTCGTCGGCCCTGGTGAGGCGACGTGGCTCTCGCGCCGTGTCCGCGGCATTGACGAGGGCGAGGTGGAAGATCGTGACGTGGCCAAGAGCATCAGCCGCGACGAAACGTTTGCCGCCGACATCGACGACGACACCGTGCTGGAGGGCGAGCTCACCGAACTGACGGGCCGCGCCGCGGCAAATCTGCGTAGCGATGGATTGACGGCGCGCACCATCACGGTGCGCATCCGCGACAAGGACTTCACGACGCGCCAGGCGAGCCGCACCGTTGACGAGTCGCTCGCCACCGATCGTGCGATCTTCCTCATCGCGCGGGAATTGATGCACAAGCTGCGACGTGCGCGCCGCGTGCCCGCGCGGCTCCTGGGCGTCGGATTGTCGAACTTCACCGCGTCGGCTCCTACGCAACTCACGCTGTTCGAGCAGGTGGCGCAGCCGCTCGAAACACCGAAGGATCGCCAGTTGTCGCGCGCGCTGGACGCCGTGCGGGAACGCTTTGGCAAGAACGCCATCGCGCCAGGGAGAAAGCGCCAAGACTCGTGAGGCGAGGACGAATCAAACTCTCATGATCGGACCGCGGCAGCGAGTGCCGCCAACGACGCGCGAAGCGGGCCGACGATGTCCGCGTCAGCGGCCAGCGCGTCCTCGTCTCTCGAGCGCCCGCGCAGTGAGATCGCGATAGACGCATCGCCAACCAGGTTCACTGACATCGTGCGCAGCGTCTCGGCGAGCGACGCTTGCGCATGCGTCGATGGGGCTGTGGTATCGAGCAACGCAACGGGCCGGTCCACCATTTCCGGCCCACCCACCAGCCAGTCGAGTGCGTTCTTGAGGACGCCGGGTACTCCATGCGCATACTCAGGGCTCGAGACAAGCAACGCGCCGGACGCCGCGATGGCCTCACGCATGGCGCGCACCGGGGCTGGCAGCAACGGATCATCGAACTGCCGGTCCAGGTCAGGATTGAAGTACGGCAGCCGGTCGATGCC
>JBDUCM010000170.1:0-10506 GCA_040003455.1 bacterium | reverse complement strand
GCCGGCATCTCGTTGAGCTTCTCGGGGTCCACGTTCCCGCCAATCAAGCCGGCCACGAGATTGCCGAGCGCGATGGACATGAACCAGACGCCCATCATCTGTCCCACGAATCGCGGCGGCGCGAGCTTGGTGACCGTGCTCAGACCTACGGGACTCAGCGCGAGTTCGCCGACGACCTGAAGGAAGTAGGTGACCAGCAGCCAGATCACCGATACCCGCACACCGTTCCCACCGCCAGCGATGACATGCTGCGTTGCCGACACCATGATGAGATAGGACACACCGGCCGCAAACAGCGCGAACGCGAACTTGGCGGGGCTCGAGAAATCGATGCCGCGCTTCGCGAGCAGAATCCACACGGCGGCAAATACAGGTGAGAGCGCGATCACGAAGAACGGCGTCACCGACTGGAGCCACAGCGTGGGCATCTCCCAACCGAAGATGTGACGGTCCGTGAAGTCGCGCGCGAAGAGATTGAGCGACGTGGGCGCCTGCTCGTACGCCGACCAGAAGGTCGCCGAGAAGACGAAGAGCACCACGATGACGGCGGTGCGCTTCATCTCGTCCTTCGACAACCCCGCACCGAAGAACAGGTACAGGAAGTAGGCGACTGCCAGCACGCCGATGAACACTGTCATCTTCTGCGCGATGGCGACTGGATTGATCGGAACCATCCCAGCCATGGCGAGCGCGACGAAGACGGCCACGAGCGCAACGGCGAACAGCGTGATGTTTCGCACCTTGCGCTGCTCATCGGGTCCCACCGAGGGCAGGGCACGGATGGAACCGAGGGTGGCCTGCTCGCGCAGCCGATAGGTGATGACCCCGGCCAGCATGCCAACGCCGGCGGCGCCAAAGCCCCAGTGCCAGCCCACACGCTCACCGAGTGCGCCCGTGATGAAGGGCGCAATGAAGGCACCAAGGTTGATGCCCATGTAGAAAATCGAAAAGCCGCCGTCGCGTCGCGCCCCGCCCTCGGGATACAGGTCGCCAACGATGGCCGAGATGTTCGGCTTGAGCATGCCCGTGCCCATCACGATCAGGATCAGCCCCAGAAAGAACGACTGCCTCGAGAAGAGCGCGGATAGCCCGATGGCGAGGTGACCAAGCGAAATCAGTACTCCGCCCCAGAACACGGAGCGCCGGAGGCCAAGCCAGCGGTCGGCAATCCAGCCACCCGGAAGTGACGCCAGGTACACTGACGACGCATAGATCCCGACGATGGCTGCGGCCGATTCGCGCGTGAACCCGAAGCCACCGCTCGCCATGGCGGCGGTCATGTACAAGATCAGGAGCGGGCGAATGCCGTAGTACGAGAACCGCTCCCACATCTCCGTGAAGAACAGCGTGGAGAGTCCCCGTGGCTGACCGAAGAAGCTGCGGTCGTCCGTGATACGCCGGACTTCGTCCGTCATC
Source organism: bacterium (assembly GCA_040003455.1). Classification (GTDB taxonomy): domain Bacteria; phylum Gemmatimonadota; class Gemmatimonadetes; order Gemmatimonadales; family Gemmatimonadaceae; genus AG11. The sequence goes on along the minus strand of JBDUCM010000170.1, from coordinate 9,090 downwards.
GTGCTGCTCGTCGTTGCCGCGGCTCTTGAAGAGGCGGTCATTCGCTCACGTGGCTGGAGTTGGAAGAGTCATTGCTGCGATGCAGCGCGGCACGCGGCAGGAAGAACTCTGCGGGCGATGTTCCTCCGGCAGCGCGCTGCGCCTCCCATGATACCGCTGTGGGCGGCTGCTTGATACACGCCGCCCAATGCCCAGGTGCCTTTTCTTCCAGCGGGGGGACAATGGCGGCACACGCGGCGTCTCGTGCCGGATGTTGGCACCGTGGATGAAACACGCATCCCGACGGAGGATTCGCCGGAGAAGGCACGTCACCCGCCAGGAGGATTCGTTCCCGTTTCACGCCGGGATCCGGTGCCGGTACCGCCGACAGGAGTGCCTGCGTGTACGGCATGATCGGCGTGCTGTACAGCGCGCGCACCGGCGCGTGCTCGACGATGTGTCCCAGGTACATGACGGCAACACGATCGGCGATATGCTCCACGACCGATAGATCGTGTGCGATGAACAGGTAGGCGAGACCACGCTCGCGCTGGAGGTCCTGAAGCAAGTTGACCACTTGCGCCTGCACGCTGACGTCGAGCGCGCTCACCGGTTCGTCGCAGACGATGAAACGTGGTTCCACCGACAGTGCGCGGGCAATGCCCACGCGTTGCCGCTGCCCGCCGGAAAACTCGTGGGGATACCGGCTGGCGTACTCGGGTCGCAACCCGACTTCGTCGAGCAAGTGCCGCACGCGCACGTCTGCCGCGGCGCCCTCCGCGAGCTTGTGGATCGTCAGACCCTCGCGCACGATCGCGCCGATGGACATGCGCGGGTTGAGCGACGAGAACGGGTCCTGAAACACGATCTGCATCTGGCGTCGCAGGCGTCGCAGGTCGCCCGAGTTCAGCGCGAGGACGTCGTTGCCGTCAAAGTGGACGGAGCCCGACGTTGGCTCGATGAGCCGGAGAACAGCGCGCCCCGTTGTCGACTTCCCGCAGCCGGATTCACCCACCAGCGCCAGTGTCTCCGCCGCGCCGACATCGAACGACACGCCGTCAACGGCACGCACCTGACCGCTCACGTTTCCGAACACGCCCTTCTTGATCGGGAAGTGCTTCTTGAGGTCGCGAACGCTGAGCAGCGGCCCCGCGGCGGCCGGTCGGGCGCCAGTGCGCGATTCCAAAATGGGTGTGGTCAAGCCGCGGACATCCCCGGTTGAGCCGCCACGGGCACATGCGGATGTGCGCGCCGCTCCGGCTCTGCCGCAAGGTGACAACGCGACACATGCCCTTCACCGATCTGGTAGAGCGGCGGATGCTCCAACGTGCAACGCTCCCATGCATACGAACAGCGGTCGCGAAAGCGGCACCCGGTGGGCCATGCGGTCGGATTGGGAACGGTGCCGGGAATGGTCGCGAGACGCTCAGCATTGCGGCCCACTCGCGGCATCGCGCCGAGCAGCCCTTCCGCGTACGGATGATGTGCGTGCGCGAACAGCGCAACGGTCGTCGACTCCTCCACCACTTCGCCCGCATACATCACGATGACGCGCGAACAGTTCTCAGCAACCACACCGAGGTCGTGCGTGATGAGCAGGATGGACGTGCCCAGCCGCTTCGTGAGATCAGCCAGCAGCTCGAGAATCTGCGCCTGGATGGTTACGTCGAGCGCTGTGGTCGGTTCGTCGGCGATGACGAGCGCAGGGTTCATCACGAGCGCCATCGCGATCACCACGCGCTGGCGCATGCCGCCGGAGAGCTGGTGGGGATACTCGTTCGCCCGCTGTTCGGGGTCGGGCATGCCCACGAGCTTGAGCATCTCCACCGCCTTCGCGGCGGCCTCCTTGCGCGACGCGCCGGCGTGAATGCGCGCGACTTCCGCGATCTGATTGCCGATGGTAAACACCGGATTCAGCGCGGTCATTGGCTCCTGGAACACCATCGCGATGCGATTCCCCCGCACGTGCTGCATGTCGCGCTCGGCGAGGGTCAGGAGGTCATTCCCCTCGAACCGGATAACGCTCCCGCTTTCAATGCGCCCTGGCGCGCGCACGAGTCGCAGGATCGACAACGCCGTGACACTCTTGCCGCACCCCGACTCACCCACCACGCCGAGCGTTTCGCCCGCATTGACGTGAAGGGAGACGCCGTCCACCGCGCGCGCGACGCCGGAGTCCGTGTAGAACGACGTACGCAGGTTTTCGATCTCGAGGAGCGGAGCCGTCATGCCGTAAGGTGCGGAGAGTCGTCGTTTGGTCCGGCCACAAGCTGCCGTGGGTCCAACGCATCCCGCAAGGCATCGCCGAGCGCGTTGCAGGCAAAGACGGTCATGAGGATGGCAAGACCGGGAAACAGCGTGAGCCACCACAGGTCGGACAGTCGCTCGGCGCCATCCTGGATGATGTTGCCCCAGCTCGCTTGTGGCGAACGCACGCCAATGCCGAGATACGACAGCCCCGCTTCGAGCAGGATGACATTACCAACGGTGAGCGTGGACGATACGATCGCCGGACCGATGACGTTTGGCAGGACGTGGCGGGCGAGGATTCGCGCGTCGGACACACCGAGTGCGCGAGCCGCCACCACAAACTCCGTATCACGAACGAGCAACGTCTTGGCACGCACCAGGCGGCTGACGGTGAACCACGCGACGCTGGCGATCAGCACTGTGAGGCGCAAGACGCCGATGTCGCCCCAGAGCGCCGCGACCACGAGGAGGTATAACAGCGACGGAACGGAATACGCGGCATCCACAAATCGCATGAGCACGGCATCCACGATGCCGCCGAAATATCCGGCAATGACGCCCACCAACGTGCCGAACGACACCGCCATGGCAACGGACGCCAGTGCGATCGTGAGCGAGACTCGACCGCCATACAGCATTCGCGACAGCACGTCGCGGCTGTACGGATCCGTTCCTAATAGATGCATGCGCGACGGCGCCTGTCCGGCGAAATGCGCGATGTCCAGTTGTGCGTTCGGATCGAAGGGCGCGAGCAATGGCGCCGCCAGCGACACGAGGCCGATGAGGCCGAGCACGCCGCCAGCGATCCAGACGCGCCGGTCGCCGCGCAACCTCGAACGCGTGGTGCTCGCGAGCGAATGGCCCGCTTCGGAATCGTCGCTCACGTCACCGAATCCGGATGCGCGGGTCCGCGATGGACACAGCGACATCGGCAACGAGCGCGCCGCACACCACGAGAATGCTCGTCACCACAACGCCGGCCATGACCAACGGATAGTCGCGCGCGCCAACGGCACCAACCGTGACGAAGCCCATGCCCGGCCAGGAGAACACGCGTTCAACGAAAATGGCGCCGACCGCGAGGGCGGGAAGGTTCACACCGAGCAGCGTGATCGTCGGCAACAACGCATTGCGCAAGGCGTGGCGTCGTACCGCCGACGTCCACCCCAGACCCTTCGCCACCGCGGTGCGCATCCAGTCACTGTGCGTCAGCGACACCAGCTCGGCCCGCTGGATGCGCGCGATGGATGCCGTGTAGAGGAGCGTAAGCGTCAGCACGGGCAGGACGAGGTGCTTGATCGCATCGATCACCTTGCCGGTTGCCGACATGTAGTCATACATCACGGCATCGTGCAGGCCGCCTGGTGGAAAGAGGCGCAACCGGTACGAGAAGAACAGCAGCATCATGAGCGCAAGCCAGAAATCCGGCACGGAGTACATCAACAACAGCACGCGACCCAGCCAGCGATCCCGCGGAGAATTGACGCGCTCGGCCTGCAACAATCCGACGATGATGCCCAGCGCGAAGCTGAGGACGAGGGCGAGTCCGGTCAGCGCGAGCGTGCGCGGCATCGCGTCCGCAAGGACGTCGCGCACCGGGCGGCGCTGGGAAAACGAGAACCCGAGATCGCCGCGCGCCGTGAGTCGCAACCACCGCAGGTATTGCTCGGGTATGGGACGATCCAGCCCGTATTCCACGCGCCAGTGCTGGCGCGTCTGCTCCGTGACGTTCGACCCCTGCAACGTGGTCGAAATCGGGTCGCCGGGCGCGAGGTGCACGACCACAAAGGAGAGCGTCGTGACGAATGCCACGACGCCCAGGGCCTGAAGGATCCGGAATGCGAGGTACCGCCGCACCGTCAGGGCGTCGGCCGCAGACCAACCTTGTCACGTTCGCTGCGTTGACTGGCGGGAATCCACCAATCCGCCAGGCCCGAGAAGTAGGCATCCGCGCGAAGTCCCGCGGTGCGTATGCGCTTGTGGATGCCGGCCATCGTCGGCGTATCGTACAGCCAGATGCCCGCCGCGTCGTCCATCAACGCCTCGAACGCGCGTCGCGCGTACGCCTTGGAGCGCGCCGGATCGAACGCATTGGTCGCGCTGTCCAGATAAGCGTCCACGGAGAGGTTGGAGTATGACGCGTGATTCTGTCCCTCGCCGCCGATGCCCGCGGTGGACCAGGTCTGCTTGAAGCCCGACACGCTCGGATCGGTCTGGAAGCTTTCCATTTCCGCGTCGAACGAATGTGAGTTGAGCTTGGCGATGTAGCTGGGGAAGTCTGATTCGTCCAGCGTCACCACGGCACCCACGCGGCGAAACGCATCCTGAAGGAGTACGGCGTACTGGTGGCGTCCCGCGCTCGAACTCGGCGTGGTGATAGAGAACTCCAGGCGACGGCCGTTCTTGGAGCGAACACCGTCCGGCCCGGCCAGCCACCCCGCGGAGTCGAGAAGCGCCTTGGCCTTGGCGGTATCGTATGGAATCTGCGGGAGGGTCGTATCGGCCACGCTGACCGTGTGCGGAAATGGACCGAAGCCAAATGTGGCCATCGTGTCGAACACGTTCTTCAGCATCGCGCGGCGATCGACGGCCATGCTGAGCGCGCGGCGAACGGCGCGCTCGCTAAAGATCGGATGCGGACGGCCGGGGGTTTTCGGGTCCACCTGGTTCATCGCCATGAAATTGTAGCCGAGGCTCGGCAGGCGAATTGCGTGGCGCGCGCTGTCCGTCGCGAGGCGCGGAAGCTGTTCGGCACGAAGGTTTTCGAAGATGTCCGCATCGCCCGCAAAGAAGCGCGTCACGGCGCCGTTGAAATCCGGCGCAATGCTGAACACGATGCGGTCGAGCTTCGGACGGCCGCGGTAGTTGAGCGTGTCCGCAACAAGCTCGATGCGCGAGCCGGCCTCCCACTTCGCGAGGCGGAAGCGTCCCGAGCCGATGCCGCGACGGCCGATTTCGGCGGTCTTCAATTGCGCGGCCGGCGTGTTGCCGAGCACGTGCTCCGGAAGGATCGCGATCTGGTAGACAAGGTCGTAGAACTGGTCCGGAACCCGCTTCTTGAAGTACGCCACCGCGGTGAGCGAATCACGCACCGACACCGAGTCGATGTTGCTGAGCAACGGCAGGGCGGTTGAACCGAGGGCCGGATCCTTGATCAAGTTCACGCTGAACCGCACGTCGCTGGCGCGGACGGGCTGGCCATCGTGCCACTTGGCGTGCGGATTGAGGTGAAACGTGATGGACAGTGAATCGGCCGACCACTCCCAGCGTTCTGCGAGGCGGGGGGTGAATCCCTTGTCGCCCAGCGTGTTCAGCTCCGGGCCGATTTCGGCCAGCCGGTCGTACAGCAGGTCAGTGACTTCGCGGTCCGTGATGCCGGTGATCAGCGGCGGCAACATCGTGCCGGCGTCCGACGGCGTGGCAATCACGATCGTACCACCCACGTCGGCGGGGCCGGCGGTCGCGGCGGTCTCCGTGCCCTTGCAACCGGCAACTGCGACAGCGGCGAGCACGAACGGAAGAAACCGTTTCATGTGGCAGGAGGTCAGGCGGGAGCGGTGCATGGCGTGTGTGGAGGGCGGGGAACGAGTCGGATCCTGAGAATTGGCACTACAGCCGAGAATGACGCGCGCAATTGTGGCGGCGTCACCGTCGCCAGGTCCATGCGGGGTCACGATACCTGTTGGCAATCGAAGTTACGCGCAGTGCCAGAACCTCGCCGTCACCCAACGGTGAGGCAGACGGGTCGAGGGTGCGGCGCACTTCTGCGAACAGTGCCTCTGCAAGTTCCGCGGCGTTCGGTTGCCTGCCCATCAACTCGGCGAGGCCGGCGGGCGTGGGCGGCGGAGCGACTGGCGACCGCATCAGCTGGGGGATGATCGACTGGTCGTCGGCCACCAGGATGGACCCATGCTGAAGCAAGGCGCCGTCGTCTCGCCACTGTGCGCTACCCACCAGCTTGCGCCCGTCCACCACGATCTCGCCGGCGGCTGGCTCCGCGAAGCAGGGCTGTTCCCCGGGAATGATCGCCCGCGTTTCAGGTTGGGCGATGGCGGCGGCTACCCCACAAGCGGCCAGCGCGTCCAGCAGTAACCCGTTAATGCGCTTGTACGTGGCAAGGAGCCGCTCGGCGGCGTCCACAGGCGCTGTGACGCTGTACGTGACCTCTCGGTGGTGCAGCAGCGCTCGCCCCCCGGTGGGCCGCCTGACCACCGTGATACCACGGCGGTCCAGCTCCGCCTCATCGTAGATGCCGAGTGCCCGCTGGTTGCGCCCGAACGAGAGGACCGGAGTCGCCCAGGAATAGACCCGGAATACAGCTTCCCCCGATTCGCGGGCGCGCGCGAGCAAGGCGTCGTCCGTCGCCATATTGGCGGGTCCGTCGAGCGGGGGGGAATGGAGCAGGCGCCAACGCACGGTTCGAATCGCTATAATGGAGGAAAGCGCCAGCGGCCCGCGCTTGACCCCGAACATAACTTTGTGGGCAGGCTTTCCACACTTTCGCCGCACCGACCGGCGCGCCGTCCGCGCCTGAGGCTCAATGACCACGACATCCCGCTCCGCGCCGCCCTCCGGTGGCGATCCATTTGTTCCGCGCCACGTGGGGCCGAACGAAGCCGACGTTCACGCCATGCTCGGGTACCTCGGCTACCCCTCGCTCGACGCGCTGATCGACGCGACGATCCCTTCGGCAATTCGCCTCAAGGCGCCGCTCGCCATCCACGCCGGCCGGAGTGAGCACGAGGCGCTCGCCGCTCTCCGCGTGATTGCGAAGAAGAACCGGGTGTTCCGCTCCTACCTTGGCTACGGCTACCACGATACGCTCGTGCCACCGGTGATCCAGCGAAACATCCTGGAGAATCCCGGCTGGTACACAGCGTACACGCCGTATCAGGCCGAAATCGCGCAGGGACGTCTGGAAGCACTGCTGAATTTCCAGACCATGTGCATGGATCTCACCGGACTCGAGATCGCGAACGCATCGCTGCTTGACGAAGGCACTGCCGCTGCTGAAGCCATGTTCCTGGCGTACCAGTCGAAAGGCAGCGACGCCAAGAACGTGTTCTTCGTTGACGCGCGCTGTCATCCACAGACCATCGACGTGGTGCGCACACGCGCACATGCGCGCGGCATGGAGATCGCCGTCGGCGACGCTGTCGCAGAGGAATTCAATACCAACGTCTTCGGGATCCTGCTGCAATACCCCACCACGGAAGGGGTCGTGGTGGACTACCGAGAAACGGCCGATCGCGCACATGCCGGCGATGCCCTCGTCGTGGTTGCCACCGATCTCATGAGCCTCGTGCTACTCACGCCGCCTGGCGAATGGGGCGCGGACGTGTGCGTCGGCAACTCACAGCGCTTTGGCGTGCCGCTCGGCTACGGCGGACCACATGCGGCCTTCTTCGCGACCAGGGACGAGTTCAAGCGCATGCTGCCGGGCCGCATCATCGGCGTGAGCCGTGATTCCAGCGGACGCCCTGCACTCCGCATGGCGCTACAGACCCGCGAACAGCACATCCGGCGCGAGAAGGCCACCTCCAACGTGTGCACCGCGCAGGTACTGCTGGCCGTCATCGCCAGCATGTACGCGGTATGGCACGGGCCCAAGGGACTTACCCGGATTGCCCGTCGCATTCATTGGCAGGCAGCGCTGCTTGCGGCCGGTGTGGAACAGCTTGGCCACTCGTTGGCGAGCGACGCCTACTTCGACACGCTGTGCGTGGACCTGAAGGGCCGGAGCGCCGACTCCGTGGTTACCGCCGCCGCTGCGCAGGAGATCAACGTGCGCAAGGCGGGTGACAGTCGGGTGATCGTGGCCCTGGATGAGACGGTGACCGACGACGACGTACGCGCGCTGTTGGCCATCTTCGCGGGCAGCGCGGCCGCGCCGGACGCCACAGCGCTTGCCGCCGGCATCGACGACCGGTTCGACGAACGCTATGCGCGCACCAGTGAATTCCTGACGCACCCCGTTTTCAACACGCACCACTCCGAAACGGAGATGCTGCGTTACCTCCGCACCCTCGAGTCCCGTGACCTGTCGCTCACGCACTCGATGATTCCGCTGGGCAGTTGCACGATGAAGCTGAACGCCACGGCGGAGATGTTTCCCGTTACGTGGCCGGAATTCGGCAAGCTGCATCCTTTCGCGCCGGTGGATCAGGCGCAGGGATATCGGGAGATGTTCACGAACCTCGAGGCCGCATTGGCCGAGATTACCGGTTTCGCGGCCGTGTCGCTCCAGCCAAATGCCGGTTCACAGGGCGAGTATGCGGGGCTGTTGACCATTGCCGCGTATCATCGCGCGCGTGGCGATCATCATCGCACCGTCTGCCTGATTCCGCAGAGCGCCCATGGCACAAATCCAGCAAGCGCCGTGATGGCCGGCATGACGGTGGTCGTGACCAAGACGGACGCGCGTGGCGAGATTGACGTTGCCGACCTGCGGGCAAAGGCCGAGGCGAACAAGGACAAGCTCGCGGCGTTGATGGTCACGTACCCGAGCACGCATGGCGTGTTCGAGGAATCCATCCGCGAGATCTGCGACATCGTGCACCAGAACGGTGGCCAGGTCTACATGGATGGCGCCAACATGAACGCCATGGTGGGCTTGTGCCGGCCCGGCGACATCGGCGCGGACGTGTGTCACTTGAATCTGCACAAGACGTTCTGCATCCCTCACGGCGGCGGCGGCCCAGGCATGGGCCCCATCGGTGTGGCCAAACAGCTCGCGCCATTTCTCCCTGGCAATCCCGTGATTGCAACCGGTGGCGCGCAGGCGACGGGTGCGGTGAGCGCGGCGCCATGGGGCAGCGCGAGCATCCTGCCCATTTCGATGATGTACATCGACATGATGGG
>JBDUCM010000169.1:0-10509 GCA_040003455.1 bacterium | reverse complement strand
TCTGCGGCCTGTTACTGGTCGCTGGCGTCACCAGTCGCTCGTCGGCTGTATCGACTCGTGGAAGTGGCCCGGTCCGAAGAGCGCCTCACCTGGCGGATTGGACTGGACCGGCTTGCTGAACAACTGCCGCTGTCACAGCGATATCCGTCGCATCTACAGCGCGTGCTTCAGCCGGCCCACGAAATGCTCGTGGCGGCCGGTGTGCTGCGCAACGTTGCAATTCGTCAGCAGCAGCGTGCATGGTTCGTGGACTACATGCTTGGCTCTCGACCCGATTGACCCTTCGCCAGGTGCACGAGCTTCGCGGCGGAACCCTCGGTGCCCGCAGACGTATTGAATAGCACGATCTTCTTCTTTCTTCACAGGTTGGCCTATGCGTCGTCGCCCCGTTTTTCTTGCACTGCTCCTGCTTCCGGTGGTGGCCGGTGGCTTTCTCGTACAGAATCGTGCGACCACCGACAGTGCCGCCTTGCTGGATGAGGTGCTCAACCTTGTGTCCCAGCGTTTCGTGGACACGGTCGGTTCTGCGGCCCTGTATGAAAAGGCCGCACGCGGCCTGGTGAAGGAACTCAACGATCCCTACAGCGAGCTCTTCTCGCCGAAGGAACGGGCGGGATTCTCGCAACAGACCAGCGGCAAGTACGCCGGCATCGGCATGCAGATCGAGGATCAGCAGGGCGCGATCACCATCAGCAAGGTGTTTCCGCACACGCCGGCGGAAGAGGCGGGCATTCGGGAGGGCGACAAGGTCCTGTACGTCGACACGCTATCGACGCGTGGCTGGACCACGCAGAAGGTCTCCGACTACCTCATCGGCACACCGGGCACGAAGGTGACGGTAAAGTTCGGGCGGCCCGGGGTCCCTGATCCCATTGTCTCGTCATTCACGCGCCGGCTGATCCACATTCCCGCGGTGCCATACGCCATCGTGCTCGACAACCGGATTGGGTATGTGCCGGTGCAGCGCTTCAACGAGACGTCGGCCGAAGAGGTGCAGACCGCGGTTGCGCAGTTGCAGAAGGAAGGGGTGCACGGCGTGGTGCTCGACATGCGCGGCAATCCCGGCGGCTTTCTCGAGCAGAGCATCGCGATGTCGAACCTCTTCCTGAAGGGTGGCCAGGAGATCGTGAGTGTTCGCGGGCGGGTCGGCGCACCGCAGGTATACACCACGCGCGGCAATCCGGTCTTCGCTACGCTGCCGGTATCCGTGCTTACGGATGAGTACACCGCGTCCGCCAGTGAAATCGTGGCGGGTGCGCTTCAGGACCATGACCGTGCACTCGTCGTGGGCACCACGAGCTATGGCAAAGGGCTCGTGCAGACCCTGTATCCACTGGACGGCGGCTACGCATTGAAGATCACCACCGCCAAGTGGTTTACGCCGAGTGGCCGGAGCATTCAGCGTGAGCGCAAGTTCGTGAACGGCCGGTTCGTGGAAGCGGTGCCGGATTCCGGCGAGACGGAGGCGAAGAAGAAGGCTCGACCCGCCTACAAGTCCGACGCGGGGCGCGTCGTGTACGGTGGCGGTGGCGTGGCGCCGGATGTCATCGTGCAGGGCGACACGCTCACCACGGCGGAGCAGACCTTTGCGCGTGCCCTGGCGCCGAAGTCGCAGGATGTGTACGTGACCATTGCCGACTATGCGCTCGAGCTGTCGCGCAATGCGCCGAAGAATTTCAAGGTGCTGCCCGCGTGGCGGGATGAGCTCTATCGTCGGCTCGTGGCCAAGGGGGTGAAGCTGGAACGGCCGCCGTATGATTCCGCCTCGCGGTACGTGGACCGCTTGCTCGACCAGCGGATTGCCCGCTACGTGGGCGGTGATTCCACGGCCAAGCGACGCGATCTCATATTCGACGCGCCGTTGCGGAAGGCGCTGGAATTGATGGAAAAGGGAGGTTCGCAGCGCGACTTGTTCACGTTGGCGGCCGCCGAACCGCACGCTCCGGACACCAAGGGCCCCGAACAGACAGCAGTGAAGAAGACGCCCTGAGCCAGACCTTCCGGCAATGAACTACTGGCGGGCGTCCCCGAATGGGGGCGCCCGCTTTACATTTGATGCCGTATGCGACCACTCATCCCTCTGCTGCTCACCGGCGTCGTCGTCGCCAGTGCCGTATCCTGCGCGCGTGCCACCGCCGGATTCACTCCAGTGCCCGTGTCGGCGGGAGCGGGCGAACGACATCTCGCCAATGTTCATCAGCTGACTGACGGCGGCTCCAATGCGGAGGCGTACTTCAGCGCCGATGGGCGACACATCGTGTTTCAGAGCGCGCGCGACGGGTATGCGTGCGACCAGGAATACGTGATGAATGTGAATGGCTCTGGCGTGCGGAAGGTGTCCACCGGCACCGGCAAGACGACGTGTGGGTTCTTCTACCAGGACGACCAACGCGTTCTGTTCGGGTCGTCGCACGGCACGCAGCCAAGCTGCGCACCGAAGCCCGATCCGTCCAAGGGCTATGTGTGGAGTCTTGATCCATATGACATCTACACGGCTCGGCCCGACGGCAGCGACCTGAAACGGCTCACCAACTACGGGGTCTACACGGCGGAAGCCGTGGTGTCTCCAGACGGCAAGCGCATCGTCTTCACGTCGCTGAAGGACGGCGATCTCGAGATCTACACGATGAACGTGGATGGCACCGACATTCGTCGCCTCACCACGACGCCTGGCTACGACGGTGGTCCGTGGTGGTCGCCCGACGGCACCAAGATCGCCTACCGCGCATGGCATCCCACGGGTGATTCGCTCAAGGCGCACCGCGATCTGCTTGCACAGCGCCTGGTGCGTCCAAACCAGATGGAGTTGTGGATCATGAACGCCGACGGCAGCGACCAGCACCAGATCACGCATCTGGGCGGCGCCAACTTCGGACCGTCATGGACGCACGACGGCAAGCGGCTGATCTTCTCGTCCAACTACAAGCAGCCACGCAGCGGCAACTTTGATCTCTTCCTGATCAACCTGGATGGATCAGGACTGGAGCAGGTGACAACCGACCAAGGCTTTGACGGCTTTCCGATGTTCAGCCCTGATGGTACGAAGCTGCTGTGGGTGTCCAACCGGCATGATGCGAAGGCCGGCGACACCAATCTCTTCATGGCCGACTGGACTCCCTAGGATTTCCCAGCCGTTTCGATCGCGCGCTCGAGGAACGCGAGCGCCTCGCTCGAGGTCATTGCCTTGGTCTCCACCTCACCGGCGGTGCTGTCCGAGACGCCACCGGTAGGGTCCTTCAACAAGTGTCCCGTGAGCACGGCCACCACCCGTTCGTTGGGGTGAATCACGCCACCTTGTACGAGCGCGCGCACGCCGGCTATGCTGGCAGCACTCGCGGGCTCGCATCCAACGCCGCACTCATCGATCACGCGCTTGGCGGCGAAGATCTCCTCATCGGTCACGGATGCAACGTGTCCATTCGTCGCCTGGATTGCGCGCACGCCGCGGTCCCACGAAGCGGGGTCGCCAATGCGAATGGCCGTCGCGCGCGTTTCGGCCCGCACCCGCAGACGTTCGGCAAACTGATGCTCGAATGCGCGTGCAAAGGGCGCGGCGCCCGCGGCCTGAACAGCCAGCAGGCGCGGCACACGATCGATGAGGCCAAACTCGTGCGCCTCCACCAGCGCCTTTCCGAATGCCGACGTGTTGCCCAGGTTGCCGGCGGGCAGCGCAATCCAGTCGGGAGCGTTCCAGTCGAGTTGTTGCAGCATCTCGAACACGATGGTCTTCTGGCCCTCGATGCGAAACGGATTCACCGAGTTCACGAGATAGACACCAAGGGTATCGCTCGCGTCGAGCGCGAGTCGCATGCAGTCGTCAAAGTCGCCGCGGATCTGTAGCGTCCGCGCGCCATAAGCGAGCGTCTGCGCGAGCTTGCCGAGGGAGATGCGCCCTTCAGGCACGAACACGAATGACGGGATGCCCGCCTGTGCCGAGTACGCGCTCAACGATGCCGACGTATTGCCCGTGGATGCGCACGCGACGGCACGCGCGCCAATGCGTCGCGCCTGGGTGAGCGCCGCCGTCATGCCGCGATCCTTGAAGGAGCCGGTGGGGTTGTGCCCCTCGTGTTTGATCAGGATGCCGTCCACGCCGGCGAATTTCGCGATCGCTTCTCGAGCGATGAGTGGCGTGTTGCCTTCGGGGTGACTGACGATTTCGTCAGCGGTCGCGTCGAGTACGAGCTCGCGGAAACGCCAGACGCCTGAGCGTCCAATCGACGTCGCGCCTTTCAGCGCCGCGGCAGCACGGTCGTCGAACAATGCGCGCAATGCATAGCCTCGACGATGCGGTGCGTGCTGGACGACAAGGAGACCGCCACACGCATCGCATTTGGACAAGGCGGTGCGATCGGTGAGGGTCGCGGAACAGTTGGCGCAGCGTACGGTGGATATTGTCGCGGCGCCTTCGTTGGCAGGGGGATTGGACATTGTCAGAGTGCTCTCACGATGGTTCCCATTATATCGATCTCGGTGACAAGCGTGGTACTGGCAATTCCGAGCGCCGCGTAGGCCGCGTGCATGGCGGCGGCGATGGACTGGGCGCGTTCCAGATCATCGGCAATGGCAAATGCCGTAGGACCGGCACCGGAAATGGAAGCGCCCAACGCCCCGGCGCCGAGCGCGGCACGCTTGGCATGCAGAAACCCAGGTATCAGCTCCGCGCGGGCAGGCTCGGCGATCCGATCACCGAGTGCTCGACCGAAGAGGGCGAGGTCATTCATGAAGCATGCGGCCACCATGGCCGCGACCTGCGCGAGTTGATAGGTCACGACGTTGAGCGCCACGGTCTGTGGCAGCGCCTTGCGTGCCATGGCAGTAGACAAACGCTGCGCGGGATGCGCGAGGACCAACCGCAATCCCGAGGGCACGGGAAGGCGCACCACATCAATAGGGTCGATGGAACGAACCAGCACGATTCCACCCAGTAGCGCGGGAGCGATGTTGTCGAGGTGACGGCCGGCGACTCTCGCCTCCGCTTCCAGGCTGCACCGGAACAAGGCATTCGTGTCCAGCACGCCGCCGTACAGCGCATTGGCCGCCGCGGCGCCTGCGACGGCGGATGCCGCGCTGCCTCCCTGTCCACCCGATAGCGGCAGGCCTTTCTTCACCGTCAGGGCGATGCCATTTGCCTTTCCCGCGATGCCCAGCTTCCTCGCTTCGTTCATCACGGCGGAGGCTGCGATGGCGGAGGTGTGCCGCATGGGTGAATCCGAGAGATCGCGATGTCCAGAGGCGAGAACGGTGATGCCCGGCATCTCGGACCACTCCGCGATCACCTCGTCGCGCGGGCCCTGGATGGCGCACCCCAGCACGTCGAGACCTGGACCGACATTGCCAATACCGCCCGGCGTGGTGGCCAGGTAGCGATCGCCGGACGGTGAGCCGGTCGCGAGCGTCATCCCGCGGCCGTCAAGCGAAGGACGTCGCCCAACACACCGGCGGCAGTGACTTCCGTGCCGGCTCCTGGACCAGAGACAACGAGTGGGCGGTCACGATATCGCGCGGTCGTGAAGACAAAGAGATTGTCGGTTCCGTCCAGCGACGCGAGTGCGCTTCCCGTTGGGACGCTCACCAGACCGACGCGCACGCCGCCGCGTGTGGCGCGCGCGCGATAGCGCAGGACCTCGCCGCGGGCGCGCGCTTCCGACATCCGTGCGTCCCACTCCGCATCACACGACGGAAGCGCGGCCAGAAAGTCCGCGCGTGATACGTCGCGCAAAGCATCGGGCACCAGCGATTCGAGATTCACGTCGGACATCTCTCCCGTGTAGCCGAGCATGCGCCCAAGAATGAGTCCTTTCCGCGCGACGTCCAGTCCGCAGAGATCGTCGCGCGGATCTGGTTCAGTGTAGCCGCGCGCCACGGCTTCGAGCACCACGTCGGAGAATTTTCGTCCTCGCCCCATCTCGCTGAAGAGAAAGCCCATCGTCCCGGAGGGGGAGCTCTCCACACTGTCCACGCGATCTCCGGACGCGTGCAACTGCTGTAGCGTATCGATCACCGGCAGCCCCGCACCAACTGTCGCCTCGTGGAGAACGCGACGGCCGCCGGCGCGCGCGTCCTGGAGAATTTCCCGCGATGCCGCGAGTGACGAGGCCAAGGGTACCTTGTTGGCCAGCACGAGGTCCATGCCGTGCGCCAGCCCGTTGATGAGGGCAGGGGCGGTATCGCCGCTGGCGAGATCCACGAGCACGGGGCGTGTGAGGGCGTGCGTCGCCATGAACTGAACTGCGTCCCTTGCCGAGGCCGACCGACCGCCGGCGACGTGCTCGAGTGAGCCGCCGGCCGCCTTGTGGCGAACCATCGCGGCGAGCTGGCGCATAGTCATGCCGCGAGGATGAAAGACGTATCCCGTGCGGTCAATCATGCCCACGATGCGCATGGATGGACCCTTGCGGCGCGACAGCGCGGCAAACTGCGTGACGAACTCCTGTGCGACGCGGCCCATGCCGAGGAGAACGATGTCGGAGTGCTGTGCGCGGCGACTCGCTCGGCCACCGCCGACCTTGTTCAACTGAAATGCTCCGTGGACTGCACGTACGGCTGCGGGCGCTTCGGCGGTGTCGACCACGAAGGACACGTTTCGTTCTGATGCACCCTGGGCGATGGCGACGATGTTGACTCCCGCGTCTGCGACCGCGCCGAAAATCCTTGCCGCAATACCTGGTGTGCTTGCCATTCCCGACCCGACGACAGCAACGGTGGTCAGGTCGGTGCGCACGCTGATGTCATCCACCTCGCGGCGCTGGAGTTCCTGGGCGAACGCCGTGCGAAGGCGCGCGCCTACTTCGGCGGCGCGGTCCGACGGAACGGTGAAGCAGATGGATTGCTCCGACGACGCCTGCGAAATCATGGATACGGAAATCTGTGCCGACGCCAGCGCTCCAAACACGCGTGCCGCCACGCCGGGAACACCAAGCATTCCCGTTCCACTCACGGCGACCAACGCTTGCTGCGCCATTCCCGAAATAGCTCGCACGGGCGCGCCGCGTGCCATTCGTCCCACCACGATTGTCGTACCCGCTGCGTTCGGTTCTCCAAAGGGGCGCAAACGGAGGATCATGCCGGCACGCAGGGGAATGAGCGTGCGTGGATGCAGCACCTTCGCGCCGTAGTATGCCAACTCGGAGGCTTCTCGTGCGTCGAGCGTGGGGACGACCCGCGCGTCAGGCACGATGCGTGGATCAGCCGTCATGCATCCGGGGACGTCCTTCCAGAGTGTTACCTCGCGCGCGTCGAGCGCGCGCGCCAGCACCGACGCCGTGAGGTCCGAGCCGCCACGACCCAGCGTGACGACGGAGCCGTTCGGTCCCGCGCCTGTGAATCCAGGCACGACAACCGTGGTGCCAGCCTCGAACCAGGGATCGAGCACACCGTGCGCCGCGGCGTCCGTTCGTGCGAGGTCCGGTGCTGCGTTTCCATACCGTCCGTCTGTCTGGATCAGCGCTGCGCCGTCAACGACCGCACTTGCGATGCCGCGTCCGACGAGCATCGCACACACAATGGTCGCGGCGGTCCGCTCACCGAAGGCGAGTATAGCGTCGGACAATCGCTCCGCGCCGTCCCGGTCGGTGACCAACGCGTCCAGGTGCCGGCCCAGCTCTTCGCATGCAAGACCGATGACGTTGAGGATTGACTCCAGCGCGTCGGGCGATGCCGTGCTCATCACGCCGCGTGCGACCTCCACATGTTGCGCGGCGATGTCTTTGGCGATGGTGTGCGCTGCCGTTTCGTCGCCATTTGCCGCGGAATTGATTGCCTCCAAAAGTTGGTTCGTGACTCCTTGAAGTGCGGACGTCACGATTACTCGCCGCTGTTGCGGCTGTTGCGCCGTGTCAGAGGCGAGGAGCGCGCCGACATTCGCGATCGCGACGGCATCGGCGAGTGCCGCGCCACCAAATTTGTGGACGAACACCGGAATGACTGACGGCGGCATGGCAGAGCCTGCGGAACGGGACAAAAAAAGCGGCCCTCGTGGAGGGCCGCGTGTGCGTCATCATGAGCGCTGCTGCTACTCGGATGCGACCGCGACGCCTCCCATCATGGAAGTCGTGCGCGTCGTAGGCGTATTGGAGTATGGGCTCATCATCGTGTGGAGTGACGACCCGCACCGTACATCCGTCACCATGCGCGTGTTTCACCAAAAGACGCAATCCACAGATTGTCCTCGGCCATGCCGTGCTGTTGCCAGCAGGCGGCGGCGCGACGAGGCGGCTCGTCCATCGGTTCATCCGTGAGCCTGAAGGTGCCCCAATGGATGCCAAGCATCACAGGGAGATGCTGTGGCTCATTCGCGGCGACGAGATCCAGGTACGCCTGGACCGCTTCTTCAGGATCCATGTGGACGATGTGCATGAACCAGCGCGGGTCGTATGCGCCAATCGGCATCATCACGAAGTCAAACGGACCGCATCGCGAAGCGATCTGAGCGAAGTCGGGATGATAGGCAGAATCGCCGGCGAAATAGGCGCGGTGTTCGCCTGCGGCGATGGCGTACCCGCACCAGAGTGTCTCATTTCTATCGTTGATACCCCGGGCGCTGAAGTGACGAGCGGGGGTGGCGGTAATCTGCATGGATTTCACCGAAGCTGATTGCCACCAATCGAGTTCAATGATTGTCCGCGCTCCCCAATCACGCAGCAGTTGGCCGAGCCGGAGGGGCACTATCCACGCTGCATTCGCATGCTCACGAGCCAGCTGGCGGACCGTTCGCTTGTCCAGATGATCGTAGTGGCTGTGCGAGATGAGGATGACATCCAGAGGTGGCAGGCCTGCCAGCGGGAGTGCTGGCGTCATGATGCGTTTTGGGCCAATCCACTTGAGCGGGGACGCGCGATCACTCCATACGGGATCAGTAAGCACGTTCAGCCCGCTCATTTGCAGCAGCACGGTCGAGTGCCCGATCCAGGTGGCTGAGCGTTCCGGTGCTGCTGCACGTGGATGCGCAATGCGTGGCGTCGCTGTTGGAAACGAGCCTGGCGCGGGGGTGGGCGAACGGCGCTGCCCGCGGCGCTCGCCTGCCCATCGCAGTAAGGCGCCAAAGCCGTGGGGTTCACTATCGGGCCACGGATTTCTGAAGCCTCCGCCCGGGGCGTGGTGTGCGGGCGGTGCCGACTCCGACGTGCTCACCTCAACCGGTCAGGACTGCGACACGGGACGTGGGGCAGGCTCGATGAACATCTCATCGATGTAGCACCATCCCCAGTCTTCATCCGGTTGAAAGCTGCGCATTACCGGATGCTTTGTGGCATGAAAGTGTTTGGTCGCATGCTTCATGAGCGACTGGTCGCAGCATCCGACGTGGCCGCATTCGAGGCACATGCGTAAATGCACCCAGGGCGTTCCGGCGGCCAGGCATTCCTCGCACCCTTCAGGGGTTCGCGCCGATACACGATGGACGTGATTCAAATGCGTGCACTCAGTGGCCATGATGTCGTTCCAGATGAGTGAGGGAAGTGTTGAAGGCTGTCACCGCAATCTGCGGACCTGACGTCGTTCATGGCAGGCGCCTACGGGGTACCGTGCCAGGCCGCAAGATTTTCGTGCACGTGGTCCATACTGCGCATGCCGGCCAGCACGGTTGCAACACCGGGCAAGGATGCCGCAAACCTGAGGGCGCGTTGCGCGTCGGTGGTACAATCCGGAAAGAGCTCGTGCAGTTCGGGTGGCAAGCCGGACGAGAGACGGCCCTGCATGAGCGGTGCGCTGGCCACGACACCGAGTCCCAGTGCGTCGGCCGCCTCCAGCAGCGGTACGAGCTTTCGGCCGAGAGGTTGGGTTGGCAGCCGAGCGCCCTCGAGCATCGCGAGGTTGACCGGGAGCTGTACGGCGCGGAAGTGATGGGTGGTGCCTCCCACCTCCCGCGCGATGGCGACCAGCTCCGCGAGTGTCAGGTGCTGCTTGTGGTCCGGGGCGACACGCAGGCCCAACCAGGTGGCGCACCCGTAGCCCGTGATCTCCTGCGCCTCAGCGCGTTCTTCCAGCAAAGCGAATGCGGCGCGCATGCGAGCCAGAAACGTTGGCCGGTCCACGGCCAGCAACTGCTCCTCGGGGTTATGCAGGTAGTAGATGTCGATGGTCTTGAGCCGCAAATTGGCGAGGCTCTGTGCCAACTGGTGCGCGATGAAGCCGGGCGCAATGGAATGCCCGCTACGCGCAATGTCTTCTCGCGCGGCAATTCCTGGCGAGAAGAGGGTGTCTTCGAGCCAGCGGCCGTAGGCGTCGCGAGAGGCCGGTGGCTCTCCATCAAAGGCGATATAGCCGCCCTTTGTGCAGACAACCACCTCGTCGCGCCGGACTTCGCCGGCAGCAATGGCCTCCTCAACCGCGTGTCCTACCGCGCGCTCGGACCGTTGGCAGCGATAGTTGCTCGCGGTATCGACGACGTTGATGCCCGAGATCAACGCCTCGCGAACGCTCGCGCGATACCGTTCATCCTCGTCATCCGTGCAGTCGCCGAGATAGGAACCGGCGCCGAGCGCGCCGACGGTGAGCTTGCGTGGAAGT
>JBDUCM010000053.1:0-32877 GCA_040003455.1 bacterium | reverse complement strand
ATGGCTCGAATACCGCAAAACACAACCGATGACGTCGCCTCGGCGCTCGAGGAAATCGAGACGAATGGTGGCAACGGCGTGGTGGAGATTTCTGGTGCCGAGCCGCTCAAGGTCACGCATCTCGGCAAGGTGTATTTCCCGAAGGTGATGCGTACCAAGGGAGAGCTGATGCGGTACTACGATCGTGTGGCGCCCGCACTGTTGCCGATTATTGATGGGCGTCCGTTGGTGCTCAAGCGGTACCCGAACGGCGTGGACGCGGAACCGTTTTTCCAGCAGAATGCGCCGGACGATGCGCCGTCATCGCTGCGCGTGGAGACTGTGCCGTCGGAGGGTGCGTCGGGGCGTCGCATCATTGGCGGGGACCTCTACACGCTTCTCTATTGCACGCAGCTCGGCGCCATTGATGTGAATCCATGGCATTCGCGCATCGGGTCGCTCGACTGTCCCGACTACACGATTCTCGATCTCGATCCTGGGGCGGGCGCCACGTTCACGACGGTGGTTCACGTGGCGCGGTGTCTCAAGGAGCTGTTGGACGCGGCGGGACTGGTGGCGGGGGTGAAGACGTCGGGATCGCGCGGGCTGCACATTGTGGTTCCGCTTCCGCCCGGGACCACCGAAGAGGCGGCGCGGCTGGTGGCGGAGATTCTGGCGACGCAGGCCGCGCACGAGATGCCGAAGGAGGCGACAGTGACGCGCGCGGTGAAGGCGCGGCCCGAAGGCACGGTGTACGTGGACTATCTCCAGAACGTGGTTGGCAAGAGTGTGGCGTCGGCGTACTCGGTCCGTCCGCGCCCTGACGCATTGGCTTCCGCGCCACTGGCGTGGAGTGAAGTGACAGGGAGGCTCAAGCCGGCGCGGTTCACCATGGACAGGATGATCGCGGAGCTCGATGAGCGATCGGCGATCTGGAACGAGGCGATGGCGGCGACCAACCGTCTGGACGGGATCACGTGACAGCGTCGGCCGGGCGATATATCATCCACGAATGTTGAGCACATGGCAGCCTCGGCGGACGATGCGTTCGTGAACGATCCACGACAAAACTTGCGGCTGGAATCCCTGTTTGCGATTGCGCCCGAGGCGTGGATGGCGGCTATCGTCGAGTCGTCCGACGATGCGATCGTCGGCAAGACGCTGGACGGCATCATTCGAAGCTGGAACGCCGGCGCCGCCCGAATTTTTGGCTATGCGCCGAGCGAGATTATTGGCCGGTCGGTGCTGGAGCTCATTCCGCCGGAGCTTCGGGGCGAAGAGGCAATGATCGTGGAGCGGTTGTCGCGCGGCGAGCGCGTTGATCACTACGAGACGGTCCGCCTTCGCCGGGATGGAACCAGGGTCGAGATATCGCTCAGCGTGTCGCCGATCCGCGATGCGGCCGGTAGCGTGATTGGCGCGGCGAAGATTGCGCGCGACATGACGGAGCACAACCGGCTGCGCAAGATGGAGCGCGATCTCACCGAAGCGCTTCAGGAAACCGCAGCGGAGCTCGAACAGCAAGTGGAGGAAGGGCAGTCACTCCAGGAAGAACTGGAGCAGACCAATGCGGATCTCCTGGAGTCTCTTGTGGACGCCGAGCGAGCGAGGCTCGATGCGGAAAGCGCGAACGCGGCGAAGGCACGTTTTCTCGCCACGATGAGTCATGAGCTGCGCACGCCGCTCAACGCGATTGCGGGATACGTGGACCTCATCGACCTGGAGCTGCGGGGGCCTGTGACGGCTGGCCAGCGGCATGACCTCAGCCGGATCAAGCGAAGCCAGGAGACGCTGCTGCGATTGATCGAGGACGTGTTGACGTTCGCAAAGCTGGAGTCGGGCCGTCAGGAGTTCAACTACGAGGATGTGAAGCTCGATGAATTTCTCGGCACGCTCGAGATCTTCGTGGCGCCGGGTCTGGAGCGCAAGCGGCTCACGTATTCGCTCGACGCCTGTCCGGATGTGGTGGTCCCGATGGATCGCGCGAAGGTGGAGCAGATCCTCCTGAACTTGTTGTCGAACGCGGTGAAGTTCACCAATCGGGGCGAGGTGCGCGTGAGCTGCCGCGTGGAGGATGAGCGCGTGCACATCCGAGTGAGCGACACTGGGCACGGCATCCGGCCGGATCTTCTCGAGACGATCTTCGAGGCGTTTGTGCAGGGCGATCGATCGTTGACTCGCACGGTTGAGGGTACCGGGCTTGGTCTCTCGATCAGTCGTCAGTTGGCGCGAGCGATGGGGGGCGAGATTCTTGTGGAGAGTACGGTGGGCGAGGGGTCGACGTTTACGGTGGTGATTCCGCTGCGGCGCGTCTAGCGCGTGGACCCGCCGGTATCAGGCCGGGGAGCGCTGGTCTGGTTTCTCGACCTGCGCCAATGCGAGCACAGCGCCGGCAAAGAGGAGCGTGTCGGCGAAGTAGTTGACCCCTGTCAATTGCACGCCGATGGCCGGGTCGAGCAGCGAGATGACCATGAAGGGTGTGTAGATGACGATGATCAGCAGCAGCAGCCAGGCGCCGGTGAGGGTGACGACTGTGCGCGACTTCTTTCTCAGGAGAACGCTTGCTGCGGCAGCGAGGAGTGCAGCGCCCGTGACGTAGTCGATGAGGGCCTGCGCGGGAATCCATAGAGGCATTTCCTTGGCGAGCGGCACTCCGGGCAGCAGGTGGGGATGGAGAAAGTGCTCGATGCCGAAGACCACGAGGGCGAGCGTGATCCATGTTTTGCCGACCACTCGGACGATGGTGGCGAGTTTCTCGTTTCCTGCGGGCATTGCATTGGCGGCAAGGAGCCAGCCGGCGCCGCCGAAGGACATTTCGCGAACGACGATCATCCAGATGACGCGTTGGTCAGGCGTGCGCAGCGCTCCGGGAAAGTGAATCATCGCGACGAACAGGAACATCATGATGCCGAGCAGCAGGCCGGCCCAGCGGACCTGGATGTTGGTGGCGATGCTCAATGATGCCGCGATGAGGAAGCAGCCGACCGCGTAGACCCAGAACATTCGGCCGGGCATGTACGGTGGTACAAGGTTGCTGACGAATTGTGGGCCGGCGAGGTGGAGTGCGCCGAAGACGGCCAGGGGGACGGCGACGCTCAGGCTTCTCAGGGCGACGATCTTGTCGAGGCCGTGGGCTTCGGCGATCTCGGTGCGTCCGGCCAGAGCGGCGATGAGGAGGAGCGCGAGGCCGGCGGAGCACATGGCTGCTGCCGTGGAGGGGCTATCGACGAGCGTGGCGAGAATGGACGCGATCATGAGGGTCCCCAAGCGGTGTGAGGCCTGCGGACGAGGCCGCATTCATGCGTGGGACTCTGTGGTGGGTCGGGGTGTCACAGTGAAGCAGGCGGACTACCATCGCTCCGGAGCACTTCCAGCTCCAGCAACGCCTCCTGATCCTTCGGCCGCCCGGTAGCGCGTTTGGAGCGAATGAAGGTGGGAAGTCCGACGCCCGGAATGGTATCGAGCAGATCGAGGTCGCCCTCGCGAGTGGTGAGCGTGAGCATCGGGGCGGAGTGAATCGTGCGCGCATCCATGATGAAGGGCCGTCCGGTTTCGACGCCGCGGGGATAGGAGATCGTTGGTGACGCGTTCCGCCCCGGGCAATGACCAGCCGTAACGACTACCGGCTACCGTCGTTTCGCGCGACGACGGGTGAGCACTGCCGCAGGCGACTTGCCGCCCAACGGCTCCTGTGGCATACGCTCCCATTCGGCACGACGCGTCTCCAATTCGGCGCGGACGGATTCGGGGTCTGTATTGCCGTTGGCGATCAACTCCTCGCGCCAGATCATCCAGTTGCGTTGAAGCATCAGGACGAGTTCAAATTCCTTGTCGGACAATTCGTGGCCGCCGCGGCCCACGGTGCCGAGGTTCGGGTCGGGCAGCATGACGCGCCAGTGGAGATCGTCGAGGAATTCGGCGATCCAATCATCGAAGGCGTCGTCGGACGCGTTGTCAGGGGGCGTGGTGTCCCACCGCACTTCGAAGGCTTCGCGGTCACGCAATATGGAGGCGGCCCACGGATAGCTCAGTCCTTCGTGGGCGTGCAGGTACGCGAAGAAACGTTTCAGGCCGGCGCGTACTTCGCGCATTTCGCCGACGCCGGAGCGGCGGCTGCGCGGGTAGATGTCGTAGAGATAGACGCGGAGGTCGTACTCGGTGACGGCGCGCAGGGGGGTGCGCTGCGTAACGTTCATCGAGAGTACGAAGCGCCATACGACGGCCTGGTCCTTTAGGTGACGCTTTGTTGCGTTGATCCCTTCCTCGCTACCGACGGATGCGACGAACCGCGCGAGGATGGGTTCATCATCGAGGTGCGTGGCCACGTCGAAATCGGTGGTACACTCGGCACCAGGCTCGGCATTCACTCCAGTGGGCTGCGAGAGGGTGAGGCGGTCGGGCGGCGCCCACAACGGGGGCAGCTCGCCGAGCGCGCCTTCGCTGCGGATGGTGATACCGGTGGGCTGATGGGTCCAGTCGACGAGCGCTTCACGGATGGCGAGTGGTGGCATGGCTGCGACGGCGTCGAGAATAGCGATGAGATCTCTTACCTGCGACTCGGCGATACCGCCGCCGATGGTGTTGCGCGTCCAGATGGACGGATAGGCTGCGGGGCCGGCGACGGGCAAGCGGCGCGTTGCGAGCTCGTTGCGCATGGCCTTGGGGAGGTCGGCGCGTGCGTCGAAGTCGAGCGTGATGAGGACGTGTTCGAACGCGTTGAATGCGGCGCGTGTGTCGCCAGGGACGAGAATGGATTCGAATTCGGCGAGGCTTTCATACATGGCCACGCCGACGACCTGGCCCGCCTGCCCCATGATGCTCACGAACCAGGTGCTGCCGTCCGCGATGGTGACGCGGAGGGGTTCGTCGCCGCTCAGGTTGATCCATGGCGCGGCGGTGTAGTAGGCGGCTGCGGCGCGAAAGAGGTTGGCGACGAGATCGGGCGGAAGCTGCCAGGCGGCCCACGTTTCCGGGTGCGACAGGCCGGGCACGGGATCGGGGAGGCCGGTGATGTGGCTACGGAGGCTGTGGAGCATCTCGTCGAGTTCCGGCATCTTCGTCGACGCGTGCACCCTGTTCACGCCGATGGGTTCGACGAGTGGCGCGAGCGCCGCGGCGACTTCCTGGTGGCGGACGGTGATGGACGACGGGGGTGTGGCGCCGAGTTTGATCTGGGCTTCGATGGCGTGGGCGAGGAGGCGGGCGACACCGATTGCGGTGGAGGGCGGATTGGGGTCCAAGTCGGCGGTGAGGACGACGTCGTGCGTGCCCAGGATGATCGCAGCGAAGCGGGCGTCAGGCCGATTTTCGACGGAGGTGGTGACGGGAGCGACGTCGGCTTGCCATGGGACTGATGTCCGGGTGGCATTGAGGGCCGTGCGTTCTATCTCGGTCAGGGAGGTGCTGCCCATGACGTGGAGCATTGGCGCGGCGCGGGAGTCGCGGGCTGCGCAGCAGTGCTTGTACTTCTTGCCGGAGTTGCAGGGACAGGGATCGTTTCGGCCGGGAGGCATGAGGGGAGAAGTTATGCGATTTGGGCGGTGAGGGCGACCGTGCGCAGCGGGTGGGGTGGGGTGCGGTTGGTCGGCCTCGTTCCAAATTTGGAACGAGACTGCAGGCCTGACACTTCGTGAT
Source organism: bacterium (assembly GCA_040003455.1). GTDB lineage: Bacteria > Gemmatimonadota > Gemmatimonadetes > Gemmatimonadales > Gemmatimonadaceae > AG11. The sequence goes on along the minus strand of JBDUCM010000053.1, from coordinate 27,264 downwards.
CGCCCTTGCAAGTCGCCATCAGGGCGCCGCTGACGCCGGTACGCTTGTCACAGCCGCGGCCTTGCATGGCCGTCGAACCGGAGCACGCCGATGCGAATACTCCATGAAATCCCCACCGTTGCCAGTAGTCAGGGCGCCTTGGGCCTCATGCGCGCCGCTTCGCGTGCGGCCGAGACGCCGGGGACTGCATCCGACATCGCTTCGAGTTCTTGCAGCGTGCATTTGATCCAGCGTTTGGCCCAGACGCGTCCGATCATCTCATTCATCACTGGATCGCTGCTACGTGTGAGGACAGGGGCTGGAGAATCGTAGGGCTCACCGATGATGCGCCCGCCCTCCGAATCGCGTTGACCAAACGACAGAAGCAGAGACGGCCTGTGTGACGGCGGGCTGTGTTGCAGGAGTGTCTCGAGTGCATCGACGTCAATGTCCAGGGGCAGGCCAGCGCGGTCTGCCTCGCTGATGCGATAGCTGAGATCGGGTTTGGGAGGCGGAGTCGGGTTTTCCAAGGGCGTTGATGAGGATGGCGGGGTGCGGCATCGAGGCAGTAATGCCTTTGAACTCGGCAAGTTGCCGACAAGGGAATTCGTGCTATCCATGCCAGAAGTATGCGCACATATTATTGTTACTCATGCGCATATGGAGGCGGTAATGGCCCGGACGGCGAAAAACCTCTACCTGGATCCAGAACTGGTGGCCCGTGCCGAGGAGTATGGGCGCCGACATGGAACGAGCGTATCCACGCTGGTGAGTGACTTCCTGCGCACGCTTCCGTTGGAGAGGGGAAGCGAACTTTCTCCGGTTGTGAAGCGGTTGTTTGGCGTGGCCGTCACCGATCCGGACAAGCGCCTTGGCGCCGACGACTATCGGGCGCATCTCGCTGAGAAGTACGGACGCCGATAGCGTGATTCCGACGCTTCTGGTGGACATCAACGTGGTGCTTGACGTGATCCTGGCGCGGGCGCCGTGGGCGGAGGACTCCGCCGAGCTTCTGAATGCTGTCGCGGGGGGTCGTGCGCGAGGATTCGTCGCGGGCCACACGATAACGACGGTCCACTACATCACCGAGCGGGCGAGCGGCAGGACCACGGCGGTGACCGCCGTGGCGGACCTGCTCGACATCTGCGAAGTGGTGCCTGTTTTATCCGCGGACTTTCGGCGAGCGCTCGCGTTGGGGCTCAAGGATTTCGAGGATGCCGTCCAGGTGGTGGCGGCGTTGCAGGTTGGCGCGGACTATCTCGTGTCGCGGAACGAGAAGGACTTCAAGGGCGCGCCGGTGTTGGTGCGGGCGCCGGGCGAGGTGTTGCCGTTGCTGCGTGGTCCAGCTCCAGCAACGCCTCCTGATCCTTCGGCCGCCCGGTAGCGCGTTTGGAGCGAATGAGGGTGGGAAGATCGAGAATGCGGAACTCGATGTCGAAGGTCTCGGCGCGGAGTGGGGCTCGCAGACAGCGTAGGCTCCGACGCCCGGAAGGATGTGGAGCACTTCCTTTGTGGCGACGATCTTGCCTACTGTCCAGTCAGGCCTCATATTTCGTGGGAACCTAGCTAGGTTGGACAGCATGAGGACTTGGACCCTGGAACGCGCCAAAAACGGATTCAGCGAAGTGGTGCGTAGAGCACTCGATCATGAACCGCAGCTGGTGACGCGCGGTCGAAGCGGGGACGACGCCGTTGTTGTCCTGTCGCGGGACGACTACGAACGCCTGGTTGCCCCGGCGGATCTCGTGGACTTCCTCTCCAAGTCGCCCCTGGCCGAAGCCTTCGCGGCGGGCGAGTTCGGCGGCGAGGGCGACCCGTTCGCACGACGTCGCGACCTCGGCCGCGACGTGGAACTGGGCTGACGGCGAATGGCGTTCCTGCTCGACACAAATGTCATCTCCGAACTGGTGCGGCCTCGTCCGGACGAGGGGGTGGTTCGGTGGACACGCGCCCAGCGCTCGCTTGACGTTTCACTCAGCGTCCTGACCCTCGGCGAGATCGAAAAGGGGCTGGGGATCATGTCACGGGGCGCCCGACATGATGAGCTTGTGCGCTGGCTCTATGCTGAATTGCCGCGGCAATTTGTCGGGCGGCTGCTGCCGATCGACCTGCCGGTGGCGCAGCGGTGGGGGCAATTGGCTGCTGAGGCTTCGGCCAGCGGACGGCCGCTTCCAGTAATCGACGGTTTACTGCTGGCGACGGCATCCGTGGCCGGGTTCACGTTCGTGACGAGGAATGTCTCGGACTGCGCTCGGCGAGGCGTGCCCGTGTACGATCCGTGGTTGGATGTGTTGTATGAATAATGGGCGTCTACGGATTCTGGTTAGGTGATGTCGCCAGCGATCAACTCGTCGCGCCGAGCATCCACATGCGGAGAAGTCATGCGATTTGGACGGCGAGGGCGATCGTGCGTGCCGCCCTTTTTGCTATCGTGGCCAGGTGAACTACCATGGCCATGTTAGCCTCGGACACTTGTGCATCGCGTTGCCCAACGTGACGGCTATTCGTACGCTGGTCTCAATTCAGCAGCTGCGGCCTGGGGTACCAAGTGCAGTGGACTGAATGTCGGTGCGTTGCGCGAGATGTTGCTCCGGGGTGGCATTCGAGTGCGGTCGCGTTCGCGGCAATGGAGAACGGCTGCCACTCGGCTTTCGCATCCAACGGGAGCAGGTGGACGCACATCAAGCAATGTGTTCGGAGTACGCCTTGGTCATCTCGGCAACGAATGCAGATTCTGGCCGCCGCTCGGGACGCTCGGTGCATAGCCACAGGCGACCGTTGTCTTTCACGACGTGTCGCACGTATGTCGCCGCGGTTGGCTTTCCCAGCTCAATGCCGAGATTACGGAAGACGGGCGTGTACCAGTCCTCTCCGGCGATGAACAGAACGACGGCGGGATTCAGCTCCAACAGCTCCTGTCGGATGGCATCAACGCAGTGCTTGTATTGTGCATCGTACAACTGCCTGTTCGGGTTGCCGGAAGCCTTCGGAGCGACCTTTGCCAGGTTGCTCCAGGCCACAAAGCTTGCCCAATCGGGAGAACTGCTCGCGTCCTGTCCGTGCATCAGCTCCACGAGTTTACGAGTCACGCGCCAGAATGAGGAACGTGTGCCAACGCATCCTCCGTTCTTGTAGAACTGCGTGCCCTGTACCCACTGCAGTGGGCGGTTGTCGCTCGTACCTTGAGCAAATGCGCGCGCCTCGCGTGCAATCGCGACACGGCGCTCCTCGCTCTCTGTATCCGAGGCGGTGAAACCGTTCATGAAACCGTTCGTGGCGCGACCGAGCACCATGAGGCCGCTTCCCGGGACAAATCTGTCACCCCACTCCGGCCAACACGGCGTGAGGGCTTCCGTGCGGTTCCGATGAGGGGTCCATGACTGAACGCTTTCGAGCACCTTGTCGAAGTGCTGCGCGTACGTAGTCGAAAGGCTGCGAGCACCGGCTGACGGTGACTGCGGTTCATGCACTTTGACACTCCTCGATGTGGGGGGCTCGTCTGTCAAGCGCTATCGCTGCAAGGCGTCGCGGAGCAATTGCTCTTCCGCCGGTTTGCCGTTGTGACCCGCATAGCTCCTGCGGTGGACATTCAGTTGACGAAAGCTCGGATGTGTGAGAGCGATCACGCTGCAGTCCGGAATTTCCGGAGAGAACACGACGCCTTTGCGTAACGACCCTGCCCGATCGATATCAGTGAAGGTTCGCGCCGTCTTCCATGAGTCGAGTGCCGCGGCCAACGGCGCAATGAACGCTGGAACCCAATTGCCAAGCGCGATGATGAGTCGTGGCTGCATTGCAGCGACCTGCTTGATAAAGAATGCGCGGCAACTCTCCCGGTAGGGCTTGTGCGTGGCTCCAGGAAAGCGACCGGTGTTCTTCGCGCCGGCGCGCAACCCCATGTAGGCGTTGGTGAAAAAACACTGCTTCAAGTCGATGCCCACGTCGGTCAGAAGTTTGACCAGTTCACGCCACGTGGGGGATCGATAGGTGCCATCCGTGCGGACCTCGAGTTCGGAGCGACGAGACTTGGATACTTCAAATCCGTGCTCGGAATCGAAATCCTGGCCTACGATCATGATGCCTCCGGTCGGCATCGCTGGCAGATCCTGGCCTTCCTGTGTGCCCCAGAGTCCCCAGCCGCCGGGAAAGAAGGCGGTTCCGCTGATAACCCCGGTCTGTGCGACGACTCCCTCTACTCCGTCTGTTACCGGCGGAATTGCGGCGCGGAGCGTATCGAGCGGATGGGTTGGCGAGGAGGGCATGAGTGCGGGCTTGGTGTGAGGGCGCGGACGATCAATATGCTGGCGCCCTCTGACAGCTGGATAGTTCGCCTCATGGGTGTCCGTGCCCCGAGGAGGCTTATTCCCCTCATTTGCCAAGGATTTTCTCAGAAATGGGCCCGATCTGCGATCACCTGCGAGCGGCTGTCAGCACCCCCACGCAGATTGGTTGAATGCACTCCAGAAACGGCGCCCTTCAGCTTTCCGCCACCGACCTCTCCAATTTCCTCGGCTGTAAGCACCGCACCGCACTCGACATGGCGGTCGCCACCCACGCGAGGGAGAAACCCGCGAAATCGGACGATCCGCTCCTCCAATTGCTCTTCGACCGCGGCCTTGACCACGAGAAACAGTACGTGGACTGGCTGAAGGCGCAGCCGCTCCGGGTCGAAGATCTCAGCCACATCGACTCGCTCACCCATCCGGACGAGCTTGTCGCCGCCACGCACGAGGCGATGAAGCAGGGCGCCGACGTGATTGTACAGGGCGCGCTGCGCGACGCTCACTGGTTCGGCAAGCCGGACATCCTCTTCCGTGTCGAGACTTCGAGCGAGCTCGGCGCCTGGAGTTACGAGGTCTACGACACCAAGCTGTCGAAGAAGGCCAAAGCTGGAGCCATACTCCAGTTGAGCCTTTATACGGCGATGGTCGCCAAGGTGCAGGGGACTACACCCAAGCGCTTCTATATAGTCTCGCCGCGCATGGCCATCGGCAAACCGTCGCCTGACGAGGTGTCGAAGCGCGTGACGGGCCCGGAATCGATGATGGTGCTTGAGTACCCCACTAGCGACTACGCTGCCTACTTCCGCCTCGTGCGCCAGCGGATGGAAGAGACGGTGGTGCGCGAGGCGATCGAAGTCGCCGAAGCGAACTATCCTGATCCGGTGGAGCACTGCGCCGTGTGCCGCTGGAACCGGACCTGCGACGACAAGCGCCACGCCGACGACCATATCTCCCTCGTCGCCGGTATTGCCCGCATGCAGCGGCGCGAACTCGCAACGCTTGGCATTACCACTCGCAAGCAGTGCGGCCAGATCTGGCCACTGCCGTCCGTGCCGCGCCGAGGGTCGCTGGATGTGTACGAGAACCTTCACCGCCAGGCGGCGCTTCAGCTCAGGTCAACGAGGCAAGAGATCGAGTATGAGTTGCGCCCGGTGGTGTCATATCGCCCCGCGAGCGATACCGACGTTGGATCTTGGGGGCGGTCACGGCTTGGCGGAGCTGTCGGTCGGCTAAGAGGGTCTGGTAGGCGAGACAAGACCGAGCGATGCAAGATGTGCGGACGGTCTGACAGTCGCCATGTTTTCACCTCATTGAGTGACCGGCGAAGGTGATCGATCCACACGGAGGTGTGGGCGAGAACCATCATTTTGCGGGTCGACGTCTCGGGACGTGACGCAGGTGCGGTTCTGATCCGCCGAGCCTGGCGAGACGCCGCGCAGTTTCCCGGGCGATGAGCGCACGAAGGCCCTCGTGAATGATCGCTGCGCGCTCCTCGAGGCCGGTGAGACGGCGAGCGTCTTCGAGCAGCGTGTCGTCGATATTGAGCGTGGTGCGCATGGCGAAGCCGCCGGGACGGGTATGCATAGAATGTAGCATCCATATGATGCGCCAAGATGTGAATCATCGTTCCGATGCCGACTTCTTCGAATTGGCGCAGGCGGCACTCGCGGGGCTTTCTAGCCGGACACACAATGCGCACAGTTCATTCGCGCCGACAAGCCCTTCACCGCTCCACGCTAGCAGCGGCCCGCTCGCTACTTTGCGTGATGCTCGGTACCGGAAATGTCGTGTGACCGAGTAGAGCGCGGAACAGTGCGGTGGTTTTGTTCGCTCGCGAAGGCGGGGACCGGACCTGGGGCAGCGCCACGCTAGCCAGCCGCCACATCGATCCAGACTCCTGGGTGATCACTCAAAACGCCGCGAGGAACTTGAGGGGACCAGGCTGTCGCGGCGCCCGGCTCAGTCAGTGCAAGCGAATGCGATACGCAGATATGATCAATGCACGCATGCGTTCCTCCAGTCAGTTGTACCACCGGATCGAGGTTCCCCGCAGTGGTGGCCGTGAGATCACACTCGAGGAGCGTGCGAGTCAGCGCTTCGCGCGCCTGCAATGACCAGTAGTACGGCATATCAGCGAGATCCTGATTGAAGTCTCCGGCGACGCAATACAGGCCACCATGTGCCTTTGGGAACGCCAGCCAGTCCGCCGCTTGGGTGGCGAGCGCCGCCTTGAACGCAGTCGCCGCTGCGGAGGGCAAGCCGCCCCACGACCTACCGCTCCACGGAAGTACGGTGCCGAACACCGTTAGCGGCACTCCGGACCGAAGGTTCACGGTCGCTGAGGCGGAGTAGAACGGGTCTGAAGTGGCATGTGTCGTCATGGCGTGGAGACGAGACCAGATTTCGACCCACGACTCATCCTCCTCGTGCTCTTCGCTCCTTTTCGATCGGGAGAGGCTCTTATAGGCCTCTCCCGGTGTGATCGCATCACGCGTTTCGGTGACGATCCAGATATCGGCGTCGACGCGTCGCATCTGTTCCATGATGGCATCTCGTCGCCATGCTGCCTTGCCGCGATTCAGGTTCCAGGTGGCAATGCGGGTCGACAACTCTCTCCTTGATGAAACGTGTGGGGCTGCTCAGGAGCAGACGGAGTCCCTTGCTTCTACGTTGTAGGTCCGCGCTCACATCGAGTCGCCGGAGCTGTCATACGCGGCGCTTGCGCGTTGCAAAGTCGCTTCGTCAATAGAGTCCGCCGAGCGTCCGCCTCTGTGCCGTCACCAGTCGATACATCGGCTCGAGCGCCGCTAGTTTCCTTCTGGCGTCCTGCGCGACAGCCCCTTGCCCTCCAGCCCGAAGTTGTAGATCAAGGATGGCGTGCTCGAACGGCACGCGGGTCAGGGTAAGGTATTCGTCGTACCCAAGTCCAAAGCAGCTCTGGAGTTCCACCTGGAGGAGTTCCTCCGCCTCGCTCAGGACTGAATCCTCCAAGATGACCTCAAGCTGGGCGCTCAACACTGCGGCTACTTCCGCCGGTCGGTTGGCGATGAAGTCGCCGTCCTTGATTCGGAAAAAGGCATTCAGCTTGCGAACATCCGCGAGGTGTTCCTGCGTCATCCTGCCGCCGTCCAACCCAGATTGAATGAAGCCAAGCGACAGATCGAGGAGTTGACTAAGGAACCACTTCTCACCCGCCACGCCATGGCGTCGTACGTGTGCCGCAAAGGCGGAATTCTCGAGCTCTCCGGTCGACAACAGGACAACCAGTTCACCGATAGGGCCCTTGCGACCATTTTCCGCAATCGCCTCGAAGTGAGCGGCGATCGCGGGTTTCGGTTCTGGGAAGAATTCGCTGGTGGCGTCGAGATCGTTCGGCATCGAAGTTTTCCCGTTGTAGAACACTCATCGATCAAATCCAGAGGGAACTGATCAAGCCGACAAGTGGTTTTCGCGAAGGTCTGTCTCAGATCTCTCTTTCCAAGCTTTCCTGGCACTCGGTGAAGTTTCGCAACATGCCCGTAGCGACAGCTTGAAACATCTGAATGAGTAGTGCCCGCCCCTGCGCCGTCTTGGCCGCCGCGGCGGCGATGGCAACAAAACCCGGCTGCCGAAACTGCACGCGTTCTCCGGCCACACGAATGATTCCACCCCAACTCGCGCGATGACCTTCGCCGTAGTCGATCCGCGAGTTCGCCAGCAGTTCAAAGCACAGCGACGCGAGGCCGAGCATATCTGTTCCGATGTTGGATTCCTCTCCTTTCTTGATCCGAGCCGACAAGGCAGAAATCCCGAGACGCGCATGGTTGGTGGCACTAAATTCGGATTCCGAACACGGCATGATGTGCGGTTGTCCGAATGGAGTCGCGAACGGAGCGGTCAAGAGCTTTGCTGAGGGGAGTGGAAGCCCGGACACAGGATCCCAGCGCGGAGCAAAACCGAACATCGGGAGTGTGCAGGAACCAACGGACCATTTGCCGTTCCAACACGTGGTGAAGATTCGCGAGATCCCCACGATGGCTGCGAAGGTCAACTCGTCAGACTCACGCAGCCACATTGTTGAATCATCGTCGCCCATTTGAAGATGGGGCACTGCACGATACAGCACGCAGGTCGCAATTTGCCTCGTAGCCCCAAAACCAACAAACGTCGATCCCAATCCGACCAGAGTGCCGCCACTCGGCATTCCTTTGTCAGCCAGTATCGCGAAGAGCGCCCTTTCACGATCCAAGGCCTGAGCGGCCACGGCGTTCTCCGGGTCATCTGGGAAGTGGGCGACGACGGCTTCCGCGTTTTGCAATCCAGAGCGCGCACCCTGGCATCGAATGCCACCGAACTTGAAGGCCAGCCCTTCGAACGCGATATCCTGAATTGTGGGAGGACCAAGTGATTCGCAGTCAGGGCCCAAGAGCCGAATGTTCAATCCGGCCGGCGCAGTCTGCCGGGCACCGGTGTTCGCAATGCGTACTAGTGAGCCTTTTCGCAGCACGCGGCCGAAGTAGTGTTCGCCGTCGGTTGCGAATATCCGTACCCTCGCGCGAACTGTCTGCTTGTACCACCCTGCCCCTGAATCGCTAACATCGAGAAGCGCCTCCATGTCACTCCGCAAGACATCGTCGTATCGGATTTGACGTCCCGATTGCACGACGACATCGATGTCGCCATCGACGGTGAGCGCTGCATTGAAATTACGTAGCATGGCGTCGTCGCTTCTGGAGACGCATACCGTATCCGCGGCGATTTGCGTGACCCCCCAGACCTCCGCAGGGATTACCTGAGCGTCTGCTATGGGACCCGGGACAGCTCCACTTGCGGTCGGTCTCCATCGGAACTGCTCAGACGTTGGGCGGTGATTGCGCTGCATGGATGCTGCACGCGCCGCTCCCCCAAGCGCGCCCGCGGTGGCAATTGCCTCATCACCTCGTGCGGGGGTCGCCCTCAAGGCGAGACCATTCGCTCGTTCGATGAACTTGGCTACTGCCATGCCACTCGCGGTGGTCTCGACATCGGCTGCAAGCGTGCTCAGATCGTCAAACTGACGGATCGCCAACGACCTGACGTGATCCGCAACGCTTGATCGCCGCTGCTGGGCCTGCCGCGATCTTCGCGATAGCAACAAGAAGGCATGCAGTTCGTCGATGCTGAATTCGCCATCCGCACGGGGTCTGGCGTCATCGTCGGAAGTTGTCGCCCCGGTCCAGTCGAGGGCTGCCGATTCATATTTTGTCAGAATTTCACGGGTCGCTTCAAAGCGACGCCTCGCGCGGTCGACGGATGCCACCGAGGTGAGCGCCACGATATCCTCGTGGTGCAGTCGAGCTGCACCGAGGGATTTTGTCGTGAGATTCGGTAGCTTCGTGCTAAACCGGAACCGGTCTGCTGCAATCTCTCGCTCAAGTACTGCTGCTCCCTCACCTGTCGCGATCGCGCGCTCGGCTGCGTCGAGCAGCATCGCGATTGCCGATTCCGCCTGGCGTCGCGGCTGGCTACCAAGAACAAGGTGCTCCGGCGGGCGAGCGAGGATCCTGGCGAAGCGACCGGTTTCCGGCAGCAAGAACGTGTCGATCTGTCGCTTGGCGTCCAGCAGAACGGTCGCGGGGAACAACTCGGCCGCGGATACCAGCTTGCCCGCGAGGACCATGGCTCGCAACTCAATGCCCCGTACCCACTTCGGAACATCCGAAAAGAGGGCATGCCGTCGCGTCGCATAGGCATCGGCAAGAGGAGTCCGAATGGTCTCCGCCGACTGCCCAGACGTCAGTTGATACATGTGGGCGCAGCGTCGGTGGGCTTCTGGGACGTGGCGACAGGCCGTATCTCTATTTCAATTCTTCTGTCCTCGGGACGTCCTTCGTCGAGGCGAGGAAGTTTTGGATCAACGGGGTAGTACCGTCCGCGCCCGAGAGCGGTGACCTTGCACGGATCAAGACTGCCACGCTGTATCAGGAACAGCGCAACAGCCGATGCGCGCTGTGCCGAGAGCAGCCAGTTTCGCTCGTCAGACCCCTCCGAACTGGTATGCCCCGCCACCTGAATGACTTCCACCGAGTTCATGAGCTTGTTCTGAATCAGTGACGCTGCCAGTTGACGAAGGATCTCCTTCCCCTCCTCACGAAGGGAGTCGATTGAGGAACTGCCCTTTGGAAACGTTGCATCGCCCTTGATGCGGATCAACAAGTAGTCCGGAAAGGCGATTACGGCATATCGGTCGCGCGGGCTCTTCGGCGCAAGCGTCGTATTCAATTTCTTGATTTCGGATAGAACCGCTCCTCGCTCCTGCGCCATCTTGATGGCGGGAAGTGCACCTACGGTAAAAAGCACCAGGAACAGGAGTGTGGTTGCCGCCAACAGATCCGCGAATGCTGGCCACGGGCCGCCATCGCTACCGTCGCCACCGTCGGGTGAGTCAATTTCGTAGCTCACCTAGGCCTCATGCGCGACCGCGCACGAGCCAATAGATGATTGCTGCCGTGACAATCACGCTGGTTATGGGCCCAGCAGTAAGCCACAGCGCGTGCGGCATGCGAGGCTTTGGTATGTCGCGAATGCCTTCGCTGATCTGCCGCAGCAGGCGGACGACATCTTCGTTGGGCGGGACGCTGGTGCGCGTCACGGGGCTTGCTTCTCCGCCGGTCGTCGCGCGAGCTACGGCTGGAGCGAACGCATCCTCAGTCGCAGCGGTGCGTTGCGGCAACCTTTTTTCGATGCGCTCCGCAAAGCCCTGCCACATTTCTGACAGGCGCTTCTCGTTCGTCACTGTTGCATTTGCGATCTGCGAAAGAGATGAATCGACACGAGAGACCGCGGGTTGGACCTGACCGAGTACCCTTGCTAGTGCCGTCACGCCATTGATCGTTCCTTCGCTTGCCAATGCAATGCGTCCACTCGCATCACTAACCTGGGCCAGTGCGATCGATGACTGCTCGGTCAGGTTAGTCGCGCTCTTACTCGCGGCTCCGATCATCTCCATCGCCGTCGTCAATTGGCGATTCGTCCTGTCCATCTCGGCGAACGCGGCTCTTGTCTCTTCGGCCCGGTATTGCAGTGAGGGTGCGAGTCCGGCATAGATTTGAGCATTTGCGCTTACGGCGTCTGCCAGCTCCCCCACACGTGCCTGCAGGGCGGCCAGATTCCGGCCTGTGCGATCATAGAGCTCTTCACCGCTTCTGTCATTCACCTGGGCAATTCGTTCGCCAAGGCTTGTGAAGGAGCGCGAGAACTCTTCTGCCAGGCTCGCTAGTCCATTTTCGATGCCCGTCATCGCTCCTGCAGCTTCCTTGAAGTCCTTTGAGGAAACTGTGAACATCTCGACTGCCGCTGTCATGGGATCAGACGATGTCGAGAGGCTGTCGCCGTAGATGTACGTGGAGGAAACAAGTTCCAGGCGCTCGAGCAGATTGCGGCGACCAAAGGCAATTCCCTGCGCCATGAGACCCACCGCGATGGCCCCGATGAGGGCCAAGGCGTTGCCGCCGAAGGCACTGGCCACCGCTTCGAGGGGCGCCTGAAGTGCACTCATTGTGTCACCACTCGACTGTCCTACTGCGGCGATCAGGGGCGGGAGCGCAGTCTTGATACCGGCGAATGTGCCCAGCACCGCCAACAGCAGCAATAGCGAGCTGACGTATCGCGCTGTTGCGCCCCAGCGCGCGGTGCGGCGTTCGGCGATGATGCGAAGTTCTTCCGATGAGGTTCTTCCGCCCGTGTTGCTGACCATGTGCGTCCTCAGCACGCGGTCGTCGATCAACGTTTCGACGATGATTTCTGGCGTGAACCCTTCGTAGAGATGCACTCCGCTACGAAACATTTCTTCGCGCTTGTCCGCGTCTTCGAATACGTACTTCAATCCCTCTCGCTTGTGGCGTAAGACCCATTCGACATCGGTTTCCTCGACTCGCAAGAGCCTGATTTCTGTGTGCAGTCGAAACGCAGCCCATATGGTGAGAGCCACGCCGGTCAGGACAAGGACAAGTACTGAATAGTTGAGATGGCCTTGAGAGTATCCGATGATGGATTGGAACGCCGTCGCCAACCCACCCTTGCTGGTGGACGCCAGCGAACCGTACAGAACTGAGGCCAAAAGCAGATACGTCGCCACGCCGGCGAGCCAAAGCTTGTGGGCGATTGTGTCGCCCCGTTCCGGCACTGAGAGCATCCGTGCCGAATCACTTTTCTCCGACGGCTGAACGGGCTTCCTGTTGCCAACGATCGTATCGAACGCCCCACTCACTCGTTCAGAACTGAGGCCTGCGAAAGTCATCTCGTACCCCTCGCGTCGGAGTTACTGCCGAGGGCGGGGGATCCAGCGAAGAGTTCAGTTGCCGTCATCTCCAGCACGGCCGTAGCCTCCAGCATCAGGATGGATCCGCGGTAGCCACCACCGAGTTGCGCGAGATACTGAAGGCGCGATGAGACATATGCGTGCAGTTCTCGCAATTTCAGCTTGCCAAGAAGATCACGATACGTGGACGCGATTTCACCCCACTGTGCGCCGTAGGACACGAGTGACGGCAGGTCGGCCAGAAACGCCTTATGGAAGGCCGATATCTCGCTGTTGGTTTCGCTGAAGCGGAGCGACGGCACGTCTGCTGCGGCAAAGGACCAATCGGGGCGAAGGCGGTCGACGGAGGTGAGGGTTTGGGCACCGCCCTGCGAAAAATGCACGCTCAAATTCTCGCCAACCAGGGACTCTCCCACGGCGCCTGCCAGATGGAGATCTGCCGACGCCTGCGCGACCAGGCCCAAGGCGACTTCCAGTTTTGGACTGTCACTGATTCGAATTTGCGGCAGCGGATGATCTGGTGTCCCCGCGCTGACGGCCATGATGCGGGCGAGGAAGGTTCGGAAGACTGAATCCGCCGCAGGCACGATCTCAGTGAGCCAATGCAGGTATTGGCTCCCGTTGCCTGCCACGATCACCGTGCTCGGCAACCCTGTCGATCCCGTCTTCTGCTTTTGCCGAAGGTCGCGCAGTGTGAGCCCGCTGTAGTAGAAGAGCGCGGCGTAAAAGTAAAGAATCTGACCCTGCAGCCTTACGAATGCCGGATCGGTGACGAAGCGACGGCCTTGGTTGGCGAACCATTTGGTCGATACGGCATACGAGAACGCGAGGTGATCCTGGCCGTCACGCAGATACTTGTTGAGTGCCTTTCCCTCTGCGGAATTCGCATCCAAACCATTCGCGCGCGCCCACGAGGCAAAGGCGCGCACAAATGGATTTTCGCGCGTGCCCTGCGTGTTGCCCTGAACGCGCTGACCTGTCAGGATCTTCCCACCAAACAGGATGGAGTCCAGCGCCAGAGCCTTTCCATATTCACAGATCACGAGATCGGACGTGCCACCACCGACATCGATGAGCAGGCTCGTTTCGCCGCCTGGCGCCAGTTTCTGGTCGTTGAAAAAATGAGCAAGGACGGCGGCACTTTCATCCTGCGGCGCCGCGGGTTGCAGGATATTCAGTCCGTTCTCCTGGAACGACTTGATCACAGCCTCCCAGAATCTCGTCAGGTTGTTGATCTGCCCCTTGCTGAAGGCTCGAGGGTACGCCCACCTGATCTTGATTCGAGATGGCTCAATTCCCTTCTTGAGTCCTTCAGACAGAATGATGCTGAGCACCGTCCTGAGAAACGAGCCGGCGAGGAAGTCCGTGCGTTGATCGGTGGACCACTTGAGATCGCCCACCACGGTGTTTTGTTCATCCGATTCAACCAAGCCGGTGAACGGAACGTTGATGCGAAGGCCGGGCGCTTCCTGCGCGAGGTCGTATTGTTCCAGGTAATTGTGATGTACGACGGCCGTACCAAACGGCCCGCTCCGGAATCGCTCCGGAAAGAAGTACGCAGACGTTGCGCGTCGGGTTTCGTCGCTGATTTCCGTAAGGTCCAAAAGGCCGTCATCAAACGAAAGCGGAGCTGCGGGCACCGGACCGTCCGGTCGTACGCACACGACGGTATTTGATGTTCCAAAATCCACGCCGACGTTCCAACTCTCCTGCGATGCGGCGCGCACTTTCTGGTACCGGGGCAACAGCAGGCCGAGGCCGGACTCACGCTCTCCCGTTCCGGCCGCATGGGTGTCGAATCCAATTGCATCCGGGGCCTCTCCAAGCGCCAGTACCTCGACGGTTGTCGAGCGCTTCACCCTTTGCGCCTTGACCTGACCGTTGGCGTTGTAGGCACTGACACGGATGCCCACGCCAGTTACTTCATTCGACGCCAGGCTGAAAACGGTATAGTTGCGCCAGCGCGCATCGCGAAAGGTCGGATACAGCGACACGCTCGGCCCTGTTGCCCGAAAGTGCTGCGCTGTCTCATAGCGTTTCCTGATCTCAACTGGACGTACTGCACCATCAGCTCCCAACTGAAGCGAGAGCTTGATTTCGACCTGCCCGGAGTCGTACACCTGAATCTGTACCATCTTTTCAAGGGCTTCCGGCTCGAAGTACTTGAGGATCTCAGGCTGCAACGGGAGCACGAACTGAGCGTTCTTCAACGCTTGATTGTCTCCACGATAGCTGTTCTCCAACTTTGCGTATCCGAAGGTGTCCTTGTGGCTTATCGGTTCGTTGAGGAAAAGCAATCGCTCCGTAAACCAGTCGGTTGCGGGACTTACCCACGGGTATCGTGTACCGAGTACGGGCAGGACGTCGCGGTCCAGTGAAGACAGGTCGGACGGCAACGTCACGGACGTCGCACCGTGAAAGAGAACGCCGTCAAACAGTGCCGGGTCGAGAACGAGCGGAGCAGCGGCACCTCCGCGGCCGGTGGCTAGACGCCAAGTACTACTTTCGGCCGCAGCTCCCGCGTTGCGCTTGTAGAATGAAATGCCGCCGAGCGGTTGCCAAATGGGGCTGAGCTTCAGTTCGGCGGCTCGCTCACGCCACCCGCGTGCAGGAGTGAGGAGCGCCTGGGTTTGAGGACGGCGCCTGTTACACTCTTCGACTTCCTTCTGAAGCCACGGTTTGAGCAAGCTGCGGACCGACGACCATGCCGAGCTGTCTACACCGGACTGCGCAACTTCATCGAGCTGCGGAAGCAACACCTCCGCGACATATTTCTGGAACTCGAAGGGTCGGTCACGCAGGGTGCGCAATGGCGCATCATGCAGATACTTGAAGTACTGGCCGGTACGCGAGCCCGCTGCGTCCTCGGCAGTGAAGATTCCCGTGAACGGGGATGACGCGAGTATTGGACGCCCATCGAGCATCAATACACTGATGCTCGAAAAGGCCTTGGTGTCATTTGCGGTGCGATCCGCCGCTCCGGGAACGAGCGCAACCAGCGCCGACGCAAAGTCCTCGACGCGTTCCGATCCGACGCTTTCGGCCGCCGACTTGAGGTCCGGTAGCCGAATCGTTCTGAATTCCGGAGGGGCCCCTGAGATCGCATTCAACTCCCACATGAACTCGAATGCATCCAGTAGCTCGCTTTCCACCAGCTGTCGGGCGGGGTGTCCATCTGTGTCGAGTGCGTTTTGAAACAGCGTCATCCGCGCCCATGGACTCGGAATGGATTGGACTCGATTTCGCAGTGCATTGCCCCGATCCCGGCCGAAGTCCAGCTTTGGCAGCTCGGCACCAATCTGGCCGGCAGTCCATTCACCGACCTGCGCGGGGGCAATGTTTGCGGGATTGGGATCCTTGCGGAGCAGCGGCAGAAGATTCCGGTTGCTCATCGGATCACTCGTGTGAAACTTGGGGGAAATGATGCTGGGCGTAGGCCTCGTTGCCTTCGCGCATCATTGCCAGAAATTCTCCGAAGCCTGTACCCGATCGCTTGGCGGCCGCGACATTCCAGAATCGGAAGAGCGCAAAGTCCTCGCGCGTCGTTCGCGTCGTCTTGACTGTGGAGTGCCTTCCCTCAAGCGCGTCGCAGAGTGCCGCGTCCGCTGGTTGAGGGGCCTGTGTGTTCAGCAGCACGAGAGGGGGTGTCGATCCTCTTAACTCAGCGAGCCACGCCCAGGAAGCACGAAAGAACTTGCCCAGCGCGTCCAGGCCCTTTGAGCGTTGTTCAAATGCCTTCCCGTCGAGGCCGAGCTGCGAACGCCACGTTGCGCCCCTGAAATCGCGTTCGAAATGCGGATGTGAATTTCCGTTCGGGCGGAAGTACGTCAGAAAGGATTGAATACTCACCAAGCCGCCCATCAGTCTCTTTTCAGAGGCGATATCGATGGGCAGATCGCTCCACCGCACGGCATCCCCGCCTACCGCGGTATAGTGGAAGACCGGCTTCGCGTCGTTGCTGCGTTCTCCGCCACGAGCGGCGAAGTCGAGCGCAGCCAGCGCCGCGTAGAGTTCGACGTAGTGGCTGCGATTGGCTTGCGCCTGGCCACCCACTTCGTTGACCAGTTGCTCGCGCGGCTCGCTATCGCCAATGGCGTACAGCCCGCCGTACTGGGCGTCGCCCTGCGCATACGTTGGCAATGCCGCCGCCGCGTTCTGTGCGAACAGTGCGGAGTCCGGGCGGATGCCTCCATCTGCCGCGGTCTGGGTGGCCGGGGCTGGCAGGGTGAAATAGGGAAGCAGAAGTGCCGCACCCACCCGTTCCGGCGATATTCCCCTGACGGCTCCGCGTCCGCCCTCACCGGCCGGCAGTCCCGCCACCAGTGTGCGACCGATGACGGGCAGGCCCGCCGCGCCCGTTCCGCCGAAGATGGAGCCTATAGCAAAGAAGACCGAATCCGGCTCTGTCTGGGCATCGCTTAGAAGCTGACGAATGAACGGCGCTCTCCGCAGCCGGTGCATGAACACGGTGCCGATGGCGGGAACACCGCGAAAGCCGAGCGTCATATCCATCTCCTGCGTCTCCTTTGAGAACAGGAGGTCGTGAAGTACGGCCAAGTCTTCCGCCTGCTCCGACATCAGCGGTCGAGCCACGCGCGCCTTAAACTTGGAGCTGCCGAAGCTTGCGTCGTCGGCAATCGGAGACCACAGGATACCCTTGTCGAGTACGTCGACTACTTCGGTCCTGAAGTACCCGCCGTCTGCGGGGCCGTTGTCGGTAAGACCCGTACGGGCTTCGAGGTAGAGGTCGATCAATCCTCGGATACGCTGAACTGCGTCATTGGACTGGTCCGGATCGACCAGAAGAATCTTCAGCTGCCGAGGGCCGAGGCCCAACGCGCAGAGGTGTAGTAGCGGCTCGATGGACCTGATTCCACTTCCGCCAACCGCAAAAACCGTCAGGGTTCGCTTGCTAATGTCGCCCGTCGCTAGCGGCGTTCGCGTTGTCATGGGAGCGCACGAGGAAGGGGACAACCGCGATTGTGAAAGAACCCGTTTGCCTGATGGGCGAAGCGACCGAGAATTGCTGTGAATACTACGGACAGGACGGCGAACATGAGCGCTCCATAGATCATCGCAGCCCATACCTGGGTCCACACGAACCCGCTTGGCAGGGCGATGGGGAACGCGCGCGGATCGGATTGACATGAATTCGCGAGCGCAATGGTTGGCCACCAGCTCAGTGTCGCGTAGACGGCGATCGCTCCAACAACCGCGCCAATGGCGAGAAAGATCCACCAACGAAATACAAATCGCGGACTCATTGAGAGGCGCGTCCAGTTGTAGCACACGCAGACCAGCATGATAAGGGCGAGCCCCCACACTGCGGCGCTGGCATGTACAGCACTCGACACGGAGGACTGATCATAGTCCCCCAGCGCGTTGGTTGTTTGGCCCTGGGCCGCGACAGGACATGCGAACTGCGACGGTTCCGTCGCAAGCCCGGGAAACGTCAGAATCGATGACATGAATGCACTAAGTTCTGGTTAGTTGCTAACGATGTAGAGTCGGGAGAGCGGCGTGGGTGATGTCTGCTTGGCTCGTTGGCGGAAGGATTCGAACAGTCGTCCGATACCGTATGTGCGAACGACGTCTCTTGCGTCGCTTGCTTCCACAGCGGAGAGCCAGGTCGGCACGCCTGTTGGAACGACGTCAACACGGACGATGGAAGCAGGAGCGGACGTTCCGAGGCTTGAGATTTCGAATGACGACGGAGCGGAACTGCGCACCAAACCTTCGCTGCCAATACCGGCGGGCTGCCACAACTGAGCTGCACCGCCAACTATCGAGCGTGACGTCAGCAGGACGCTATTCTCCTCGCCCTGCTGGATCTTCGCGTAGGCGCGGCCCAGCGCCGTTGTGGTGTCCTTCACACCGAATGCGAACGGAGTGGTCTTGAGGGTGCGCTGCGCCGCTCCCGTTCGAACAATGGGAGTGCCGTCGGAAGCGTGTTCCCAAATGGCGTTGACGTTCAGCTTTGAATTGCGGTCCCCGGAACGGAAGTCGAGCACGTTTGAAGGCACCGTTGGCGCCGGCCACATGAACATATGCTCGAATGCGTCGGTGATTGCCGACGCGATGCGCATCGCGTCGCCATGGGGCACGAATGCAAACAGGTAGATCGGACACGTCTGCGAATCCGCGGCCTGCTGACCCGAGCGCCTGCAGCCAGAGGGATCGCTCTCCACGGTCTTGAACGGCGCGTTGGATGTGGCGACCACGAAGGTGCCTCCTCCATCGATCCAGCGTTGGGCCGCGTCGCGAAGGCTGACATACTGGCCGTCCGCCGTCGCCGGGGAGCCGCGCCGCCCGTCGCCCACGATCAAATGCACGTGCCCAAGGCCCGTATCGCTGCCTATGAGCGCGACCACTTCTTCCATCTTTGTGTCGCGATCCTGATAGAACTCCTTCCTCCCCAGCACACCTATAGAAGGAGATGCGGAAGCGATGCTCGATCCATAGCTGTGCACCTCGATGGGCCGGAGTCCGGCAATGATGGCATCAAGGACCGAGCGAAAATCCGTCTTGATTCGTGTTGGGTAGTCGGGATCGAGGAACCCCTGCATGCTCGCGCTGCGATCCAGATAGAGGACGACGTCGTGTGGGGTCGACGCCGACTGTGCGCTCTGGGACAGTCCGGGCTCGGCAAGGCATTTGGCCTTTGCTCGCTCCGCTACCACGCCGCTCGGCTGACCGGGAGCGCACACGGCCGTTGTCGTTTTGTCCTTGCAGGCGACCAAACTCGCGACGTGCAGGACGAGCGCCATTCGCAGGAACGTGCGTAGGCCTAGGCGGGTCACGTGCTGACGCATTTATGAGAGCTGGATGGACTGGTCTGCTTGCGGAGATCGAAAGTACAGCTAAACCGTTCGGTCGCAAGAACCTCTAGTCGCGCGCAAACGCAATGCTTTTGCGGCAGCTCGCCGCTTCAGCAGCGACGAAGCGGCGTTATCCCCCTCTGATTATCTCTCGACTCTTATGCAAGAGGCTCTGATGGAGCATTCGAGGCGCTCATCTCGGATTGTAGCCAGCCCGAACAATGCCGCTTGATGCTATAGGAGAGCCAATGGACCCGAAGACTTGCCCTAGTCGATACCTACGTTGCTTCAAAACGCGATTCTAAGAAAATCTTTGGGAACGGCAGATTGCATCAATTTCGCGATTGAACCTCTAGTATCCGCGTTTCACATGAGGAATGATGCATCCGCAACGGGCATTCTGCCCGATTCATTCCTACGAACGCGGTACAGTCCGAGATAGACGGCGATTCTCGGACGGCTTGACGGCTATGTGTGGCTCCCGCGCGACAGGTCGTGCAACAGGAGAGCGATGCCGTCACCGACTCCAGTCTTCGATGAGTGGAATAGTTCGTTCAGCCCATTGCCGCTACGGAGATGGAGGCTCTCGTATTCGCAGATCGGCAGTTCCCTGTTGTCCTTGAACCGACGATCTGGGCCGCCACTCTTGTTGACATAGCGCCAGGTGCGGCCGACTACTCGACTGTCGCCTGGCACCCCCTGTGCTTCGATGAATCGAATGGGCTGCCGAGCAACGGTCAGATTTGCATACGCGACTGCCCCCACGGATCCAGAATCGAACACCAGGAGTCGGTCCGGAAAGAACCACAACGTTCGCTTGCCCACTCCGACGGTAGGCACGTCAATATTGCATTTCACGAAAGGCGCGGACCCCATGCCTACTGAAGTCGCAGTGCGGGCAATCTCCTCTTGGGCCCCTGCGTGGTATTTGCGATCGATGACGGCCGCATGCGATGCAACGTGCCACAGGCGCTGCCCTCCTCCGATTCCGCGGACCGCGTCGATGAGGCGTTCGAACGCTTGGGCACCGTCGGTGTCGAGATCGTACATCACGACTGTTGACTTCCGGATCTGGTCGACTTGGCGCACCGCACCAACGACTATGGCACCGGCGGTCACAATCAGAATCTGTCCGGTGTTCGACAATCCTCCCCAAAGACTGATTGTCCCCGCCAGGACGAGGAGCGCAACGACGGGTGTGAGCTGCCATCGTCCCCGCTTCTCGTGGAGCTCGGCCAGCAGGCCAGCGGCCGACTCGTCGCGCATGGCCAAGACGGAGCCACTCGCAATCGCGATGTCCGGCCCAAGGGTCTGAGACCGTGCTGGAACGGTGGGTCCATTTGGCTCTGCTATTGGTGCCGCGCGTGTGAGATGATTCTGCCCTGACTTTGCCGAAGGCAGCGTGGCACGGTAATAAAAGCCGCCTCGACCCGCCTGCACATAGTTTCGGCGCGGTCCGGTTCCCACACGGAACCCCGGAATTCCTGCGGATACTCCGATGCCGGACTTAGAAAGGTTGAACCGAAATGGTCCGACCGTTACGGTCTTCCGGACGTAGAAGCCCATGGTTGCGATTCCGGGATGGATTCTTGGCAGTGCGGGTATTGCGAGGCAATACCACGACTTGGTGAAGGGGCGGGAACGTAGTCGGTTTCATATCGTGCTAACAGGGGAAGCTCGCGCCTCATTACGTCCGGTGTGCCCGCGACGTCATAGTCGAGGACAACGGCTCCGCATACTTTGCAGATCTCGATACTCGGCGCTGGGCAAGGTCGATGTACGAAGAGTTCGTGACTGAGGGTTGGGGACGTATTTCAATCGGAGCTGATCCGTCACTAGGCCTGGCCGCGAAGGACGCTGAAATCTGCGAACAGCTTGGGCGGAAGCGGCACGCCAAGGGTCCACGTGATGTTCATCGGTCGATCGCCGGCGACGTCCTCCTCGCTGGCGATCCGCACCGGACCACAGGCACGGTAGGGATCGTCCGCACCAACCCGGACGAAGAGCTGGAATTGCCAGCCGTTGGTGGCGCTCTCGACGTACCGTTTTCCGCCCATAGTATCCGGCCCGGCGGAATTTTGCGTCTGCCAATGGAAGCGCGAAGCGCTCACGGCGTAGTCGTGATAGGCGATGGAGGAGTGAAAGCCCGCCGACTTGTCGAGGGTGACAAAGAGGAGTTGGACCTTCCTCTCCTTGAGGGTCAACACGCCTTCCCCGAAGAAGGGACGACTCGTGGCTGTCTGGTGCCCGACGGCGGTGAGGATCTCTCGGCTTCGGTATGCGCCGTGGAGTTGGAGTGGGACGTGTTCCAGGCCGGGTATTGGCTTCGGCTCGATGCGTGAGCGGGCGGCGAGAACATTGGCGAGGTCGCCGAGTTCGTCCGCACAAGCGGGGCTGGCAGCGACGCGTTCGGCGAATTTCTGGTAGGCGAAGGCTTCGCGGCTGCTGTCCACCTGGTAGGCGAGCATCTGTGCCCGGATGGCCTCATCGGCCGAGGCCGGCGTGTACTCTGCGCGCTGCTCTGACACTCGGCGCATGACACGGATTTGATCGGGATCATTTATATGAAGGAGATCGCCGAAGCGCCTGGAGAGCGGGAGTTCGTCGTCGGTTGGGTCGGTCGATAGGAGGCCGGCGGTTCTTCTCAGGCTAGTCCAGCCGCTGGGGGTGGTATTGCGGTAGATCTCCTCGATGGCGATGCGTTGATCGTGGATGAAGTCGCCGAGTTGGATGTTGCGGGTGCGCTTGAGTGTGGAGTAGGTCTGGAGTTCGTTGGTGAGGCGCCGCCAGCTCTGGTTCACGAGCGAATTGAGACTCTTCAGGACCTGTTGCCTGGTCTGCTGCTGGAGTTGGATGTGGCAGCCGGGTGGGAGGCTGCCGAATCCGTGCTCCACGGCGTCGATGAGTTCTGTGCGGGTGAGGCCGGTGATACCTGAGAGGAGCTTGTCGAAACGGAACTCCACGCGCTGTTGGCCGACGAAATCCAACACAAGACAACTCGCCTTCCCGGGCGACAACCGCAATCCTCGGCCAATCTGCTGTTGGAAGAGAACGGGGCTCTGCGTGGGCCTGAGCAGGATCAACGTATCGACGTCGGGGATGTCGACGCCTTCGTTGTAGAGGTCCACGGTGACGAGGGCGCAGACGTCGCCGTTGGCGAGTTTCTTCGGCGCGCGGATCTGATCAGCGCGCGGAGTCTCGCCGGTGACGCACAGCGCAGGAAGCCCGGCTTCGTTGAGCTTTGCCGTCATGAAGTTCGCGTGTTCGACGGAAACGCAGAACACGAGCGCCTTGCTGCGCCGAGGGTTGCCGGAGAGGCGGTGCCATTCGGTGAGGACCATGCGGGCGCGCACGGTGTTCGCTGCTACGAGACTGCTCAACGCGGCGGTTTCGCCGGGCTTGTCCCATGGCACGTCGCTGAAGTCGGTGTCATCGTCGCAGGCGTAGTACTCGAACGGCGACAGGAGCTGCATGTCGAGCGCGTCCCAGAGGCGGAGTTCGACGGCTGGGCTGCCGTCGGGGCGCTGGGTGAAGTAGCGCTCGATGGGCTGGCCGTCGGAGCGCTCGGGGGTGGCGGTGAGACCGAGTAGGTGCGTGGGCTGAATGGTGGTGACGAGCTGGTGGAACCGGTCGGCGGCGAGTCGATGGCATTCGTCGATCACGACGGTGTGCCAGTAGTCGTTGCCCATGCGGGCGACGAGGTCGCGCGACGACAGGCTGTCGATGGAGGCGAAGAGGTGATCCTGGTGCTGTGGCTTGGTGCCACCAACGAGGATTTCGCCGAATGAATGATCCCGCAGGGCTTCGCGATACGTTCTCAGAGCCTGGCGGAGGATCTGTGCGCGGTGCGCGACGAAGAGGAGCCGAGGGCGGTGGCCAAGTGCGGCGCAGGTGGCGCGGTAGTCGAGTGCGGCGACGACGGTTTTGCCGGTTCCGGTGGCGGCGACGAGCAGGTTGCGTGTGCGGCCGTTCGCGCGCTCGCGAGCGAGTTGCTCGAGCATGTCCGCCTGGTAGGGCTTGGGCTGGAGGTCGAAGAAGGTGGCGAGGTCGGGGTTATAGTCGCCGCCTTCGCGCCGCAGCGCCTCCTGAACGGCCGCTCGGCTGGCTGGGTCGTTGTAGACATATGGCGTGAACTCGTCGTCGAGCCAGAGCGTGTCGAAGTGGGCGCCGGCTCTACTATAGAGAGCTTCTTGCCCGCGTTCGGTGAACTTGACGGTCCATTCGAGGCCGCCCATGAGCGCGGCGCCGGAGAGGTTCGCGCTACCGACGTAGGCGGAACCGAAGCCGGTTTGGCGTTTGAAGATCCAGGCTTTGGCGTGA
This sequence comes from bacterium, assembly GCA_040003455.1. Lineage (GTDB taxonomy): Bacteria > Gemmatimonadota > Gemmatimonadetes > Gemmatimonadales > Gemmatimonadaceae > AG11. Next base: position 3,586 of record JBDUCM010000053.1, on the reverse strand, counting down.
AGGCGTGTGCGGCGGCCGTCGAGGGAGACTTTTACCTCGCAGCCGTTCAGGCGGGCGAGGTCGTCGAGGGCTTCGATCTCGGTTGCGCCGGTGTAGGTGGTGGTGAGGACACGAATGCGGGTGCGGCCTTCGCCTGCCGCGCTGGCGGCTGTTACGGACCGCAGGACGTCGATCAGTTTGCGGACGCCGGAGACGGTGATGAAGCTGACGAGGATGTCGATCTGGTCGCAGGCTTCGGCTTCTCGTCTCAGTTCATTCAGGAGAGAGGGGGAGCCTTTGCCAGCGGTGAAGAGCCAGGGAGTGGAGAGGCCGGTTTCTGGGGGTGTGGGAGCAGGGGTACCGGGCGCGTGGATGGCGCGAAGGATGCGACCAGGAGATTCCAGCTGATCTGGGTGCTCGGAGGCGGCGGTGTACTCATCGCGGACTCTTCGTAGGAGGTCGTTGACGAAAGTGAGTTGGGCGAGTTGACGTTCGCGCGCATCGCCAGCTAGGTCGTCAAGAATAGTACGAAGTTGTCGCGCTAAGACGTCGACGAGCCGCTCTGCGCTCTCCTCCGGGGCAACTTCGGAGAGCGCGGCAAGGTCAGGGTGCGAATCGATAGTTGCTCTCGCGATCGCATCAGTAGCGATGAGATCGTAAAGGCCACGCTTCAGCGGCATGTGGAGTCTATTAGGGACATCGCGCCAGCTCCGCTGCCGATTGGCTTAACCTTGAGTAACGCGGAGGCGCCGTCAGTCACACGGAGGAAACGGAACCGCTCGTATCAGCTACGATGGTCATTGATAGGGGCTAGCGTTCACTCGAAGAGTGCGCCACGCGATGCAACGTGCGCCACAAACATGTACTCCGTAGTCACCGGGCGCCCTCCGTCCGAGATGCGCTCTTCGTCGGCTGCAGGCGGGTCCGTCGATGCCTCAAGCGGCAACCTGAGCAATTCATCGAGCGCGCTGATTGGCTGGAGCTGGTTTCCCACCCGATTGCCCCCTTCCGCGCCGAAATATCCTGTCAATACGACGCCAACAACCCGGCCATTTGAGTCTAACGCGGGCCCGCCACTCATGCCTCCGACAACAGGGATATCAACAACTATTCTATTTGTTCCAAACCGCTGCTGTCTTCCCATAACTCGCACACTGAGTTTTTGGACTTCTTGGCCGTGCACCCAATTTGGAAATCCAAAAATCGTCAGCGTGTCACCCTCCTTGACGCTCGCATCATCACCACGCGGAAATTCGTGAATTGCCGGTGCCATCGAGCTGAGTAGGGCCAAATCCAAGTCCTTGTTGCTTCGCTCGATTACAAGGGGGTGCCGTACAACTCTTGTTATGTCGGAATGCAGCAGCACCGAGTCATCAGCCAGCGCATGCCAACAGGTGACGATTCCAAAACCACGAAGGTGAAATGCCGTACCCTGCCTGCCGGTACGTACGTCGTCCGAGACTATCCACAGCGCGTCCTTTGATATTGGAATGCGCTGGAACTCGGAGGAGCATCGCCGTGCACGCTCGACCAATCCACTCACCACCCTGCTGTCTCGCCCCTTAATCTGAACCAGATAGCGCAGCTTCCCACGTAGCACATCACGAAATGCAGGTGGCTCCCTCCCGGGCTTCCTATGTTTTACATACGTTCGCTGGAAGTGGGCTTGCGCACTGTCCACTCCGTAGCATTCCCAAGCGTGCAGCATACTTCGTATTTGTCGTACAAATTCGCGGCGCACATTGATGACATCATTGACGACTAGGCCGGTAACCTCCTGTCGTGTGCTGCGATGCTGCAATCGGACCTTCTTTTCATTTACTTCAAATCCGTTGTCCGCTAGTACCTTCCCGAGCAGCCTGCCGACGCGCGATATCCCGTGACCCGGCAATATCGCCAGCGGTTCCGGGAACCGTCGCAGCGGATGCGAGATTGTAATGTCATCGGCGTATCTGCTATACGTGCAGCGATAGCGTTCTGCTACCTGTCGCAACTGCGAATCCATTCGTGCACAGATCATATTCGCCACGATTGGTGACGTCGGCGCGCCTTGCGGAAGATGTCCATCGTTGCAGCAAATCTGCGCTAACATCGTGGCGACGTCCTTTGGAAGGCCGTACGGCCATTTCAGAAACATCGCGCGGACACGCCCGAAGTTTATCGACGGGAAGAAATCCTTCAAATCGACGTTGAGCACCCATTCCCGATTCGTATGCAGTCTCGCGTTTGTTTTGACGTTTCTCCCCAGCGCGAAACCGTGTACTGCAGGTCCGGGTGAGTACACTCGGTTCAATACATCAGCAAGTCGCCGCTGCACCGTTTTTAGTGCTGTCGCCGGTGCCTCAATAGTACGGTGCCCGCCGAACCGCTTGGGGATCTTGAACGTGACATAAGAGCTCCCTTTCATTCCGTAGAGTATGAAATTGAGGCGCTTCGGGGGGAAGCCTACAAGTTCCGCAACATCTTCTGCTTCTTTCATTGCGAGAAAGGCAAGGCGTGCGGGATCACTGCCATCGCTAGACACTACGGCGGGAGCGGCCTGTTGGGTTCCTAGGGGTTCAGACATGGCTTGGCTGTGGTGCCCGTTTCAATTCGACCTTACCGCGGCAGCCAACTTATTGATGAATAATGAGTGCGTATCGTCGCGTCGACGTAACGTAGAAACTCGACTCAGACTCATGGCACAACTCACGTCAACTCCACCGCGTACTGTAGCACCTTCTTGAACAACTCATCAAGTCGCGGAAACGCGACCCAAAGCAAGTTTGCGGACACCACAGCCATACTGCCACGTGCATCGCATTGCCTAACGTACTATGGTAACGCTACAAAAAACATCGATTCCCATCACGGCCTCACGAATTTACTCATGCCGTAGTTGCGCATCGCACGTTGAGGGACCCTGCGGTGCGCCAACAGCACACGTCAGCTCAGTCATCGGCGCGTGTTAGCTTGCTTGCAGTTTGCTCGATCTCGCTAGAGCGCGACTCGTCGCGGAACCGCGTGTGGACCATGAAGAGCGTAGCGAGCAGTCTTTCATTGCGGCGATCCTCGGGTCAAGGCTTCCTCTTCCCCCACTCCGGACTCGCCGGCTCCCTGGTCGCCCGCTCAACCTTCTTCGCCTCCATCTGCTTCATCGCCTCAGCGACAGCCCGCTCCAACTGCGGGTCGTGTCCGGCAATGACATCCTTCGGCCAGTTCTCGACGTCGATGTCCGGCGATGTCCCGACGTTCTCGACATCCCACTTGTCTTCTCGGGTAAAGAACGCGCCGCGCGGCGTCTGCATCACGCCTCCGTCCACAAACGGCGGCGCATCCCAGATCCCAACGAGCCCACCCCACGTTGTTTTTCCAACGAGTGTCCCAACCTTACGATGCTTGAACATCCACGGCATCAAGTCGCCGCCTGATCCCGCCATCTCATTCACGATCATCACCTTCGGCCCCCAGATGCCGGCGGCGGGTGAGGTGAACGGAATTCGATCGCCGACAGGATTGTTGAAGTAGCCGTCGAAGTCGCGCTGAAGGAGATCGATGATGTAGTCGGCCGCGGAGCCGCCACCGTTGTACCGCTCATCGATGATCGCGCCCTTCTTGTCCTGCTGCG